>JAAZNB010000449.1 GCA_012798515.1 Chloroflexota bacterium | reverse complement strand
GAGGTCACCGTGGTGTTGGGCTTGCCCTGGGAGACAAAACTATGGTCGACGCCGATCAAGACCACTTCCTGGAAGCCCAGGTAATAGGCCAGCTGGAGGGCCACGTAGGTAACCGTGGCGCCTTCCCATACCCGCCCGCGGATGTCAGTCGCGAACTTGGGCCCGGTATAAGTGGTGTACAGAAAATGCAGCCCATCCGCCGGTTTCAACCACTGGCGGCCGCGCCACGAGAAGAAGCGCGGCATGCTCAGGTTCTGCAAATCGGCCGCGGACTGTTCGATGACCAGGTCGTTGATCGATAGGAAATAGCTGGTCTGGAAGCCCAGTTCGGGAAAAATCAGGTAAAACCGGTTCATCCCGATGGTGTACTCGCTGCGCAGGCGGCTGAGGTCTGTGTTGCGCAGGCTGGGCCCATTGCCAATGATGAAACACCGCTCGCCACGATGTAGATCCTTCAACCCCGCCAGGCGCTCGACTGAATCGCGGCGCCAGGGATGCAGCCTGGCCTGGGGCCATTCCTTGGCCCGCCCCAGGCTATCCCAGGTCTCGCGAATGGCGCCCACCGCGGCGGGAGGCAGGATCTTCTTCAACGTCTGTCGCCAGGACGTCATTCTGTGCTTAACCGGGCGGTTGCGCCGCCATCCACGATCATGGCCTGGCCAGTCATGAACGAAGACTGTGAATAGTCCGCCAGGAAATAGATGCAGCGAGCGATCTCTTCCGGCTGGCCCACCCGGCCAATGACCGTCTTGCTGGCCAGGTTCTCCAGGCGCTCCTGGATGGTCGGTCCGCTGACGTGGCCGCGGTTCATGCCGGCGCGCAGCATGGGCGTGTCCACTGCACCGGGCAGGACTGCGTTGACGCGGATCTCGTCTCGGGCAAACTCGATTGCCATGGCCCGTGTCAGCGCCAGCAGCCCACCCTTGCTGGCCGCGTAGGCGGCGATGTCCGCCGAGGTCGCCACGGCATGGACGGAGGAAACATTGACGATGGCGCCACCACCGGCCGCTTTCAACAACGGGTAAGCCAGCTTGGCCCCCAGGAATACCGAGCGCAGGTTCGAAGCCATCACCGCATCCCATTCCTCTACGCTGGTTTCTACCAGCGGTTTGGTCACCTGGTACCCGGCGTTGTGCACCACCGCGTCCAGGTGCTGGGTATACAGCCTGGCCTGCTGGTAAATCGAGTCCATGGCGCCCGGGTCGGAGATATCCGCCCGGATGAACAGGCCTTCCGCCGGGAAGCCCTCTCCAAACTCAGCGCGATCTACCCCGATCACTTTCCAACCGGCGTCTGCGAACACTTTCACGGTTGCCCGGCCAATTCCACCGGCGGCCCCAGTGATTAACATCACACGCGGTTTTTCATTCATGGCTCTCTCCTTGCAATGCAATTTTGATCCGTGCAGTTTGACGTCTTTGCGCAGCAGGTGCCTGCCGCGTCTCGTTTTTGTCCATCATCACTATGCGCCAACGGCATCCTGCCACCCGGATAGATCCTCACAGGGGATGGACAGCCCTTCGAGCAGGTTGCGAATGGTGTTCCAGTGCACTCGTTCCCAGGCCGCCGGGCTGGAATTGGAATTGTGCGGCGCCAGCATGACATTGTCCATCTTCAACAAAGGCGAATCCAACGGCAAAGGTTCGAACTCGAACACGTCCAGCGCCGCACCGCCAATACGCTGCTCTTCCAACGCCTTCACCAGGGCGACCTCGTCCACCAGCGGGCCGCGGGCCGAGTTGATCAGGATACTCCCGGCATGCATCTGGGCCAGGGTATCTGCGTTGATGATGTGGTGACTGGTGGGGTTCAAATCGCAATTCAAGCTGACGAAATCGGCCCGTTCCAACAGGTCTTTGAGGGAAGTCATCTCCACCCCATTTTCGAGCACGAAATCAGGAGCCACCGGCACGATGTCATTGCCCAACAGCCGCATGCCAAAGCCGCGCGCCCGGCGGAGGATGGCTTTGCCGATGTTGCCGACCCCGATCACACCCAGGGTACACTCGCTCAAAGAGCGGCCGGGGATCTTCTCCCAACGCCCGGCCTTCATATGACGGTCCATCCACGGCTGCTGGCGGGCAAAGGCCAGGATATAGCCCATGACCGTATCGGCCACCGGCAGGGTAAAGGCATTGAGGGTATTACGCACCTGGATGCCCAAGCGCTCCGCCGCTCCCCGGTCGATGGAATCGATCCCCGTGCCCCACTTGGAAACGACCTTCAGCCGGGGCAGGCAGCGCTGCAGCACGTTTTCCGTATAGCGGTCGTCACCGCAGATGGTGCCATCGAAGCGCCCGGCGTATTGTAACAGGTCTTCCTCGTTCATCCGTTCGTGCACCTCGGGTACGATCAGCTCGATACCGTAATGCTCGAAGACCGGCCGGAAGCGCTCGACGAAGGGGATCATGTAGGGAGCAGACAACAAGACAGTAGGCATAGATTGGCGTCCGTGTTTCCGATTTGGTTAGCAATACCCGGCTGAAATAGAGATTATACCAACGAATTCCCCAGGCGGTGCTTGAGCAGCAGGTCGGCGATTAGAAAGTCCAGTTCCTCGTCGATATCCCAGGCTTCCGCCGGGTCGATCTCGAACAGATAGGGCCGTTCACCCAGGCGGTTGCGACGAGCCTCCAGCGTGTCCCGCCGGAAAATGTACAGGCAGGAGTTTTCTTCGTAGACCGGCGGCAGGTCCTGGGTTTGTAACAAAATGGCCGGATTATGGTTGATCGCCCGGCCCAGGCCATCCCACAGGCGGGTCTGCATACGCGTCACCGAGAACAACGAGTCGTAGGCCGGGTAAACCTTCAGCAAAGCCTGAATGGCGTGCGAGATCGTCTCGGGGCGCAGCAGCGGGCTGGTGCTGTGCGTCTGCAAGTACAGATCTGCCGGCGCCTGGCCGGTATCGTAGAGTAACACTTCGTTCATGGGAATGTCGTCGGCGCGCAGTTCCTGAGGCCGTTCCAGGACCAACACCTGGGGAAAATGCTTCACCAACCCATCCATCACTTCCTGGCTGTCAGTATCCACCACCACCTGGTGGATCTCGTCGCACTGCAGCAGGGTTTCGATGATGTGATGGAACAAGGGCTTCCCGGCCAGGGGCCGGTAGTTCTTACCCGGGACCCGCTGTGAATGGTGGCGCATTGGCACCAGTGCAACGATCGTCTTGGGTTTCATGGCTGCCCCTCGTTTGAAGTGGTTGCGTCTTCACGGTAGTGCATTCTATCGCCGCCCTCGGTATACTGGATGGGGTCTACCTCGCGGCGGTTTTGAGCTGTGCTAAACTGCGTCTGCGGATAGTAGAAGGCCTGTTTCAACTGCCAGGTCAGCGGCCCCGAACGGTTGTAGCCCTGATAGGTGCCCCAGAACTGGTTCCAGCGGAAGCGCACGATGTTGTTCCACTGCGCCGCCAGCACTCCCTGCCGGGAAGCGGCGCGCAGGTCACTGTTCACGTTGCCAAACCACAGGCGTACCAGGTCGCCCAGGCTGAAAGTCTCCTGCGGATAGATCTGCTTGAACGCCATCCCCTCCCGGCGGTAGCGGTTGTAGACGCCTCGCCAGGTCTCGTTGTGCACGTGGATGACCTCGGCCTCGGCCACGTAAGCGTTCAGATAACCCTGCTCCTGCGCCCAGCGCGCCCAGGCCAGGTCTTCCAGCCCGGGTAAGGTTTCGTCGTACGCATTGCGTTCCCACAACTCGCGCCGGATGGCAGCGTTGGCATTGTTACAGAAGGGGAAATTCTGGCGCAGGTTGGATTCTTCCGGGAACCAGCGGGCGAAGATCATGTGCTCGCTGTACTTGGTAGTCTCCATGCCGCGCTGTTTGCCATACGCCACGGCTACCTGCGGATCCTCGAAGGCTGCCAGCAGGCGTTCCAGCCAGTCCGGATACACCGGGTAAACGTGAGCGCTGGCCATGACCACGAAATCAGCTTTGGCCTGCGCCACCCCCAGGTTCAGCGATCGGCCAAAGGTGAACTCCTCCGGGCGGATGTGCACCACATCCACCGGGTACTGGCGGGCGATCTTGACCGTATCGTCGCTAGAGCCCGAATCGACCAGGATCACCTGCACGTCCGCCAGGGACTGTTTGGAGATCCCGGTCAGCAGCCGGCCGATGTGTTTGGCTTCGTTGTAGGCCCGGATGACAATCGAACAGGTTGGTTTCATACTTCTAACTCAAAAGGCGTTCCGTGCAAAATTCCGTTCACAATCGTTTGCAACGTAGGAGAATTCTCTGCTTTGACGTCCTCCCAGGCAATCTCCTTAACCTTGACAAACCCGCGCCAGATATCGTCTTCTTCGATCAGGTCGCCAAATGGCAGGGAGGAGCGGAAAAGCTGGTAGTACAGGAAGCGGCGCGCGTTGCGGTAAAACTCAGCGGGCGTGTGGATCTCGTTCGCCCCAAGCCAATCTTCGGCCTGGCGCCGGAAATCTTCCACCCCGGCGGGGAAGAACACCGTCGGGAGCTGGGTAAAGCGCGCTTTCCCGGCGCACAAGACCGGCACTTTCATTAAAGAAGCTTCCAGGCCGATAGTCGAATTATAGACCATGACGAACTTGGAGCGGGCAATCAACTCGTACGAGCTGAAATATTGGTTGGCGTCCACGAAGAGGACGTTGGGCAGGGAGGCCACCTGGCGGCTGCGCGCCCACCCGGCTACGCTCTCCTGGCTGGCTTTTCCCGGCCGGGCCTCGTCCGGATGGGCCCGGATGACGAAATAAGTGTCGGGGTGGCGGCGCGCCAGCGCCAACACCTCATCCAGCCAGGCAAACATGTCCGAGAAGATCACGTTGGCAAACGTCTGGCTGGTATCGAAGATGACGTTGGTAAACACCGGCACGACCTGGCGGAACTGTCCCGCCGTCTGCCAGAAATCGGCTCCCAGGCTCTTCATCTCCGGCCAGAAGCGGATCCCCGCCATACTGAAGTTGCCCTGGAAGCGCTGTTCCAGATAAGCGTCCAGGCGGGCATTCTGGGCCGCGGACAGCTCGAAGTCCTCCGGAATGTGGATCGGGTACGCCGTGGCGTCGCCTTCGGTGAAGAAAGCGCTGTACGGCCGCAGCCCAACTTCATGGTTGACCACACGGATGCCGCGCTTCTCAGCCGCCTGGCGGGCAGTCGCTTCCGGGAAGAAGAGCCCGTTGAACAAGACCACGGCCTGTGGCCGGACCTGATCCAGCACCTGTTCGAAGTTGCGCCGCACATTCCAGGCCGAGAGGATGTACTGGCGCAGGAGGAAGCGGGTAGCCTCGTCGTCGTCCAGGTGGTGGCGGCGTAGCACCCAGCGCAGCGAGGGCAGCACCAGGGGGCCCAGGGGGACGTCTTCGTGCTCGAATGCCGCCAGGCCATCCAGGTCCAGGGCCTGAAGGCGCCCTTCCACCTGCGGATCAGCTATGAACGGGAATGGGTGTACGTCCGCCGCCCGGTAAAGGCTCCCGGACTGGCGGCTACACGCCCGGCAGGGCGGTTCCAGCCCGGGACGGGTGCGATCCGTGCCCAGCACGCAGCGGCTCATCCCCGATTGACACACAAAATGCGTCACCGGCGTCCCGCCCAGCCGCAAACTCCAGGCGGTGAGCAGGGAAAAGGCCGCATTGAGGCTCATGCCTTCCAGGCGGGTGGATGCGTTGAAGACGACCACCGGCTCGGTATGCGGCGCTGCGGCGTGCCGGGCGACCTGCTCGGCCAGCTCTGCGATATGACCGTTCACCTGGCGACGTTTCCAGCGGCGCTGCAAAGCACGCGGCAGGCGTGTCAGGGAATTACTCAGTGCCATACATGCCTGTCGTGGCGGCCAGATGGGCCCATCTGTTCTGCCATACCATGGTCAGGGCGGCCGGACGCGCCGGGTAAAAACACTCAGCTGCCATCAGAGACCCGGCGCAGGCGACGTAAGGACGGCATTTCACTATCGTAGACTTTCTTGACCCCGTCTCCCATGGACTGTTCGGTCACCCGGATGTATTTCACCATACGCTCGAAACCACCCGGTTCCACCGAAGCCGCCTGGTCGCTGCCCCACATGGCCCGGTCCAGGGTAATGTGGCGTTCAACCAGGCAGGCGCCCAGGGCCACGGCCACCACGCTGGGGATCAGGCCGACCTCGTGCCCGGAATATCCGATGGGGCAGGCGAACTCTTTCTGCAGCTCCTGGATCACGCGCAGGTTCAATTCGTTGGGATCGCAGGGATAGGTGCTGGTAGTATGCGTGATGAGCAACTTGTTCATGTCCAGCAGGCCCACGCCGGCGCGCACCTGGTCCATGGTCGACATCCCGGTGGACAGGATCACCGGCCGGCCGGTCTTTTGCAGGCAGCGCAGCAGATTGTGATCGGTCAGCGAGGCTGAGGGCACTTTGTAACAAAGCGGGTTATAGGCCTCCAGGAACTCGATGGAGGGCTCATCCCATACCGAGGCGAACCAGTCGATACCCACCTCGCGGCAGTAGCGGTCGATCTCCTGGTATTCCTGGGGACCGAATTCGACTTTGTAACGGTACTCCAGGTAAGTGATGTAGCCCCACGGCGTCTCGCGCATCTGGTTGCGCTGTTCGGGCGGCACGCACAGTTCGGGCGTGCGCTTCTGGAACTTGACCGCATCCACGCCGGCGTGTTTGGCCGCTTCGATCAATTTCTTGGTTACTTCCATATCGCCGTTGTGATTGATACCAATCTCGGCCACGACGTATGTGGGGTAGCCTTCGCCAACCCACCGGTTCCCAATCTGGATTGCTCTTGCCATATCAGCTCCTCTCCTGTAACCGCTGTAATAGGATTTCACATAATTCCCGCACTGCGCCATGTCCCCCGTTTTCACTCAGCACCAGGTCGGCCTCGCGCAGCGCTTCGGGCTGGGCATCCGCCACCGCCACCGCACAGGCCACCAACGGGAAACAAGGAATATCGTTAATATCGTTCCCCAGGTAAACCGTATGTTGGGGATCGATCTGATTCTCTTGTAGATAAGCCGTCAAAGTCACCGTTTTATCCGGCACGTTCTGGATCACCGGGACGCGCATCTTCTTACAGCGGGCGGCCACCACCGGATTGGTCTCGGTCGAGATCACCACGGCTTTGACGCCGGCGCGCATCAGGTGCGATAGACGGTAACTGTCACTGCGGTTGGCCGCTACCATCTCACGCCCATCCTGGTCGACCCACACCCGGTTGTCGGTCATCACCCCGTCGAAGTCGAAGACCACCAGGTCCACCCGGTCGGGCAAGGGGCGTCGCTGCCGTCCGGGAGTGACCATGTCCAGGCCGCCCTGGTACACCAGCCATTCATATTTGGGCCAATCGGAAGGATTGTCGATGTCCACCGTGTAGCGCGGGTCCAGCAGCAGGGGAAGGATCACGTCCCCGGACATGCTGCCCTTCTCCAGCAGGGTCGCCGGGCGGATGGCATCTATGTGGCCGGTCTGCCAGTAGACCGGCGGGAGTACCTGGCGAGGTGCATTGTATGGCTCAGGCACCCCCTCTACGGACAGCAAAGGGCGCATCTGCCCGCCCGCGCCGTCGAGGCGCCACATCTTGTGCGGGTTCTGGCCGGCGGGGACCACCCCACGCACCGAATCGGCTTCGGGGTGCGCCAGCAGCAGCCGGACAGCTTCGTCCACCATGCCGCGCGGCCGCACCGGTGAGGTGGGACGCAGCTGCACCACCACGTCCGGCCGGTATCCTGCGTGCTCTTCCAGCCAGCGTAGTGCATGCTGGAACACCGGCAGGTCCAATGACTGGTCCTGGGCGAATTCCGCCGGGCGCAGGAAGGGCGTCTCGGCGCCATACTGCCGGGCCACGGCGGCGATTTCTTCGTCGTCGGTGGACACGATGACCCGTGTAACGCATTCGGCCTGTTTCCCCGCCGCGATGCTATACGCCAGCAGTGGATAACCGGCAAATTTGCGGATATTCTTACGCGGAATGCCTTTCGAGCCGCCCCGCGCCGGGATGATCGCCAGTACTTCCGGCCTGTCTACCATGCCGTCCACCCCCCATCCACCACCAGGTTGGCCCCGGTCATGTAAGCAGAGGCTTCGGAGGCCAGGAAGAGGATGGCGCCGTTCATCTCGTCCGGTTTGGCCATGCGGCCCATCACCGCCCGGGCCGAATAATTGTGTTCGAACAGTTCGTCGTGATGGTTATATACGCCGCCCGGGGTGAGCGCATTGGCGCGAATGTTCTTCCCGGCGTAATACGTGGCCAGGTAACGGGTCAGACCCAACACCCCCGCCTTGGTCACCGAGTAGAACACCGGCTTGTATTGGGTCGGTTTGCCCGGGCGTTCGTAGATGCGTTGGTCCGGGCCCACCAGCCCATAGGTGGAGCAGATATTGATGATCACGCCGTATTCCTGGGCCACCATGGGCCGGGCAACCGCCTGGGCACACAGGAACAGCCCGGTCAGGTTGACGTCTAGGGCCTGTTTCCAGGCCTCCAGGGGATAATCCTCGAAGGTGTTGCCGTGCTGCCCTTCGTGCTCGCTGTCGAACTTGGGGTCCATGGCCGCGCTGCCAACCAGCACATCCACCCGCCCAAAGGCGGACAGGGCCGCATCGACCATGCCTCGCGTGGAGTCCGGGTCGGTCACGTTTACCTGCACGGGCAGCGCCGGGTAACCGGATTGTCTGAGCCCGGCGCACACGTTTTCCGCCGCGGCTTCATTTAAATCGGCTACCACGACGTTGGCGCCGGCCTGGGCCAGGGTGGTGCAAAATTGTTTTCCCAACAACCCCGCCCCGCCGGTTACGATGACGGTGCGGCCGTTCATACGGTATTTCTCAAAAATATCGCTCATGACGAACCTTCTACAGAGAGATCGGAATGTGAATTCAAACCCAACACCCTACCATCTTCATACTCGGCCAGCACCGGCAAACCGCCGGTCAGGTCATCCAACCAATCCTTTTCTTCGGGGATTTGCATCAATTCATCGTAATCGAAAATGACCATGATCGACTGCCCATCCAGGATCTGGGCCTTGATGTTGTCGACGTCTTTCTGGTAATCCTCGCGCGGCTGCTGTGTGGCCGGGTTGATGGGTGAAGGCAGGTAATACGCCGGCTTTCCGGTCAGGATATAGATCGCCGGTGGTTTGTTACTGTAGAAAACGAAGTCTTGCAAGTCTTCCAGCCCGGCAATGGTGGGTGATTCCATCCAGGCCGAGGCAGCAAAGCCCTGCCCTTCTTTGTGCAGGTCGCGCACGACGTCCAGGCTGTCCTCCATAAAAGAGGCGCCCAGGGCCAGCGCCACCACGACCACCGCGGCTTTGGCCCACCCGCCGCGCTGCGACCACAGCCAGGCCAGGGCCGTCACCCCTACCACCAGGAAAGACAGGTAGAAAGGCGAGAGGATGCGGTGCTCGAAGATCGGACTGGCGTCCACGAAGGTCAGCGAAAAGACCAGCACCCCCAGGTAGACCACTCCGTGCAGCCCAAACACCCACAGCCACAGGAAACCCTCCGGCCGGGTATACGCCTGCCCCTGCCAGCGCTGCCAGGCGCCCAGCACGACCGCAACCGCCAGGCCAAGCAGGCCAATCCCCAGGAGCACACCCAGGACCGGCAGCAAGCGATTGAGCAGGTCGCCGCGCTCTGGCAGCAGCCAGCCCCAGAAATTGAGCAGCCCCTCCTGGATCTTTTCCACCGGGATGGGATGATAACTGATCTGGCGGTTGGCGGCATTGTCGCTGACACGCATGTTACGCACCAGCCAGACCAGCACGGCCGGCAGCCCCCCACCCAGGAAGACCAGGGCGTACCTGACCAGTGGACGCCAGGCTTTGAGGCTCACCAGCAAGGTGAGCAACACAGTGGCATACAGGGTCACCCCGACGTATCGGGTGAGGAAGGCAACGCTGGCCAGGACCCCTGAGGCGAAGATCCAACCCCAATGCTGCGTTTCGATGAAGCGCATCAGGGTAATCAGGGCGGCGAACGTCAGGCACAGGTACAGCGGCTCGCTCATGGCAAAGGAATAGGTGCGCAGGAACGGCTCGGAGATGATACACAGCACCGCCGCCAGGAGGCTGAACCCGGCCTGCCCGGTGATCCGGAAGAGAACATACCCGAGCAGCATGGCGTTGATGCCAAACAAGGCCACGTTCAGGTACCACACCGCCCGGATGGCGTCGACGCCAAGCAGGACGATCCCCGCTGTGACCAGGGATAACATGGGTGGATAATTACTGATAGCCTCCGGCGTGCCGTTACCGGTCAGGCGGCTGTAGCCGTCGCCGCTCACCAGGCTGCGCGCCCCACCGATGTAGGCAATCGAGTCATTGACCAACCCCAGGCCGTTGGGGGTAATGTAAATCATCAGGGCCATCGCCGCCGCTCCGGCGACGATCAAACCGATCCACACCAGGGCTTTGGTCGATGGGTTGGGTTGTGAGCTGGAAAACAAACGCATTTCAATCCTCAAGAGATCCGTTTTGCTCCGCGCAAGCAAGTATTATAAGCCCACGCGTGGCTGCCGGCCCCAAAGATCACCTCGCCCGGCTTGACCAGGGCTTTATGGGGCCTGGTAATAATAAATGGCGCCATCCTCACCCTGGAAGGCCGGGTACAGGCCCTCGGTCAGGCTGGCAGCTCGCTCAGCCGCCTGCTCTGCATAGATGGGCGTCAACTGGCTTGTGAGTGAATCGAAAAGGACCAGGGCTGCGCCGTCCTCCCGGAACAGGCCTTGCGCCGGGTCATCCACGGTGTAGCCCTCGCCGTAACGATAGAAATTCGTGTCCGGGCGGTCGCTGAAGATTTCCATCATCGGGTAAGCGGCCCGCCCGGTCAAGAACAGGATGGCCGTCTCCTCGTTGGTCACGATGGGCGTATCCGCCGGCAACTGCCGCACCGCTTGCATCGTGTCGGATGACTGCCAGGCCAGGGAGGTATATCCCAGGCCGAGGGCGTAGTTCTGCTCCACGATGCGGAAAGTCCGCCAGCCATACCAGGCCAGTAAAACGACCAGCACCGCCGGCAGCGCCAGGCGCACCAGCGGCACCGCCTTCAACCGCTCGACCGTCAGCGCACTCAGGACCACGGCCAGCCAGAGCACGGCCACGTGCACCGGCGAAAGCATGCGGCTGGCGATGGTGATGGGCGGGTACGTAGTGACGTACACGGCAAAGATTACCAGGGCATAGGCCAGGGCAAACAGGCCCAACAGCGCTGCCAGGTTCGCCAGGGGCTCACCCAGGACGGCCTCGCCGGAGCCCCTCTGGCGCAGCGCCCAGGCCATCCAGGCGGCCAGCACGACCAGCAAGAGAATGACCAGCAGGCGGTTGGCCAGGGCCGGGTAGGGTGGAGCGCTGATCCACGAATCCGGCACCAGCCAGAACAGGATCACCTCACGCAGCTGCGGCCAGAAATTCGCCAGGCGATCCAGCATGCTCGTAGTGCTCTCCACGCTGCGCGACGAGAGGGTGGCCGTCTGGGTCAAATCGTAGATGCCCCACACCAAGAGCGGGGTCGCCCCGGTCAGGCCATACAGAATGCTATCTGCCAGGCGTTTGCGCCAGGGAGAGCGGGAGAGCAGGAAGATCCCCAGCCCGCCG
>JAAZNB010000055.1 GCA_012798515.1 Chloroflexota bacterium | reverse complement strand
CCGCGCGCCCGTTGGGCGTCCATGGTGAGGGTGAAATCCCGCCCGAAGGTAGGGATGAAGCGCATGGTCAGGTCCATGGCGTAGGCCACTTTGTCGGGCAGGCCGATGCCGCGGAAGGTCACCCCATAAAGGGCCGGGTTGAGCGAGTAAGGGATCAGGATGGTCATGCTGGCCAGGCTGAACACGCGCATCAGCATGCTCAGGGCGTAAAAGATGCGCTCCACCGAGAGCAGCAAGGTCGGCCGCCAACCCAGCAGGACGAAGGGGGCCGCGTACTGCTGCAAGACGTGTTCCGTGTCGTACAGCTCGATCCCGCCTCGCCCGGTCAGCAGGGTGAGGAAAGAGAAGAACAGGATGAACCCACCGATGAAGATCCAGGCGCGGGACATTTCCTGCCAGCGGATGCCTGAGGTGAACACCACCAGCAGGGCAATGCCCAGCAGCACCGCCAGGTAACGCAGGTCCCAGAACAGCACGGTGGTGACCATGTAGCAGCCAAAAAAGATCAGCCAGGCGCGGGGATCGAAGCTCTGGATCAGGGATTTACGCGGGCGGTAGCGCCAGGTAACCAGCATAGGACCTCACGGGAAGTGTTTTTGGGGGGAAGCACCCCGGCCGGGAAATCGCACTCCCTGGCGGGCCGGGGTGCTGTCCCTTGGTTTAGCGCCCGGTCTGGCGCTGCACGGCCGCATAGGCCGCCACCAGGATCGGCACCAGGATGGCGGCGAACAGCAGGTTGGGGCCCGCGGCGGGCAGGAATTCACCGATCAGGGCCACCACCGGCGGGTAGCCGTTGATCCAGATATCGGAGATGGCGGCAAAGCCCAGGCCGATCAGGTTGCCCAACATGCCCCAGGTGACGGCCGCAGCCACGTCTACGTTGTCGCGGAAGAAGAAGCGCACTAAAACCACCAGTACCAGGCCCAACAGCACCGAAATGCCGGCCAGCAGGGTGATCTGTTGGTCGCCGAAGACGTTTTCATCCGGGTTGAAGTAATTGGCGTTGGCGATGGTGGGGTTGAGGAAGTACAGGGCGGTGATGGCCAGGGCCAGCACGGCACTGATGCCCAGCACGGTGTCGATGCTCTTCTTCTTGTCACCGAACAACCACACCATGCCCGAGATCATGCCCACCAGGCCGTTGCCCACGCTCCACTGCGGTGAAAGGCCAAAGCCGGTCAGGGCGTCACCAAACATGTTGCCCACCGCCCCGGTGAAGAATCCCACCGTGGGCCCGAAGGCGTAACCGAAGAACATGGGGATGGCAATGGCCGGGCGCAGGGCCACCTGGCTGACGGAGGGCACCACGAACACCGTGCCGTTGAACAGGTAGGAGAAGATGGCGAACAGCGCTGCGCCGATGGCCATGTAGACCACCTCGCGCGTGCCCACCTCCCAGATGTGGCTCTGGCGCGTGGCCAGGTACACGCCGTAGACCAGCGCCAGGCCGATGCCGACGAAGACGAAGCGCAGTACGGCGGTCTCGTCGAGCTGCAAGTCGGGGTTGATCATCCCTCCCAACCATACGATGGCCAGGAAGACGACCAGCACGGCCACCAGGGCCAGCAAAACGGAAAGCGATTTGTTCATTTCTCTGTCCTCCTCTGCGAACAATTCCGATCCATGGAAAATGATTAGTGCGTTATGAAGGAGAAAATGGAACGCGCGCCAGCGCTTCGGCGCGCAAGAAGCGCCCGGTTTGGGGGAAAAGCGCCAGGTTGGTCTCGAGCAGTGAGGTTGGCACCAGGCGGCTGCGGCGGATCAGGTCGAAATTTTGCAGCACCTCGGCCGGGGGGCCGTCGCGCACCACGCTGCCCTGCTGGATGACCAGCACCCGGTTGGCGTAGATCACGGCCAGGTCGATGTCGTGGGTGATGAACAGGATGGCCTCGAACCCGGGCATTTGCAAAATCGAGTCCATAAAATTCATGTAGTTCATGTAATCCTGTCCGGCGGTTGGCTCGTCCATGACCAGGATCCTGGACTGCATGGCCAGGATGGCGGCGATGCTCACCCGTTTTTGCTGCCCAAAAGACAGCGCCAGGGGAGGGTTGTCTTCGAAACCGGCCAGGTTGACGATTTCAACGGCCTGCTGCACCTCCTTTTCGATCTGTTCTGGTGAATGCCCCAGGTTGGTCGGCCCGAAGGCCAGCTCTTCGCGCACGCTGGGGGCGAACAGCATGTGACTGGGGCTCTGAAAGACGTAGCCCAGCGTGCCGGCGACCTGCGCTACGCTCATCTCGTGGGTAGAGCGTCCCTGCACCAGCACGTCGCCGCTGCGCGGTTTGAGCAGCCCGATGGCGTGTTTGACCAGGGTGGTCTTGCCGGCGCCGTTGGCGCCCAGTACGGCGATCACGTCGCCGCGCCGGATGGTCAGCGAGATGCCTTGCAGCACTTCCTGACCGCTCTCGTACCCGAAACGCACGTCCCGGAACTCGACCAGGGGCGTGCCCGCCTCTCCGGCCGCCGCGTGGGGCGTGGGCGGCTCGGGCTCTTCTCGGCCGGCGGCCATGCGCATGATCATCGGCGCTGGCAGTTTCACTTCGTG
>JAAZNB010000448.1 GCA_012798515.1 Chloroflexota bacterium | reverse complement strand
ACCGGGCCAAAGACGAGGGCCGCGACCGGGTGATGGTCTCCGAAAGTTCCCAGAACCAGGTTTGAAGCCGGCGCCAGGGGGAATGGTTTAGCCGGCCCCCGCCTGTACCTCTCCGGCCGCAGAGCGGCCGCGAGAGGTGCAACCGCGGAGCGAATGCACCAGGAAGAGAGCACCCCCTCCTGCACCTCCCCCATTTTTCCAGAACAAAAATGGGGGAGGGAAATGACCCCCAGGCCCCCGGGAACTTTTCGGCGGGGCGGGCGTCTGAACGTTAAGCAAATCACACGATTTCAAAGTGAGGAGAAACATGAAACCCAAGTTTTTATTGATACCCGCTTTAACCATTTTACTGGCGTTATCGGCCTGCGCCACGCCCGCCGCGGCCGGCGGCGCCGCCACCCCGGCGACGCGCCAGATTATTGCTTCGGGCAGCGGGCAGGTCTTCCTGAGCCCGGACATCGCCTACGTCTACGTGGGTGTGCACAGCCAGGCCGACAACGTCTCGGACGCCCTGGCGGACAACAACGACCAGGCCCAACAGATCTCACAGGCCCTCCTGGACCTGGGGGTGGAGCAGAAAGACATCCAGACCAGCGCCTTCAACGTCTATCCGCAGCAGGAATACGGCCCCACCGGGGAGATCACCAACACCTCCTACGCCGTGGATAACACCGTCTTCGTCACCGTGCGCGACCTCTCCAACCTGGGCAGCCTGCTCGACACGGTGGTGCGCACCGGCGCCAACAGCATCAACGGGGTCAGCTTCGACGTGACGGATAAATCTGAAGCAGTGCGCGAGGCGCGCCGTATGGCCATCGAAGACGCCAAAGCCAACGCTACCGACATCGCCGAAGCGGCCGGGGTGGAGCTGGTGGAGATCACCAACGTGAACGTGTACAGCAACAACACCGGGACGCCCTACTACGAAGGCAAGGGCGGGGTAGCCTACAACGCTGCCGCCTCCCAGGTGCCGGTGGCTTCCGGGCAGCTCAGCCTGGTGGTCAACGCCGACGTAACTTATTCGATCCGCTAGTGCAGCGGTTGTTCTCCAGCTTGCAGGCCCTTCCTGGTCAGGGAGGGGTCTGCGCTGTTTAATCACAAAAAAATGTGATCAAAATCACCCCAAGAGCTGGCTTTTCCCCTTGACAATTTAATGATAATTAATCTTTCTGGCGTAGAGGGGTTGCCAAGATTCGTATTCGCACTTATAATGAACAATATCTTTTTTCCTCCGGAGTATCGTATTCGTATGAACCAAAACGACGCCCAGCTCGAGCAGGGGTTAACGCCCGAGAACGAAAATAATGAGAACCATACCAATATGGCTTCCCTTCTCGAAAAAGAAGGACTCGGGATTGATTTTCCTCGCCAGGGTGAAATTCGCAACGGTGTTGTAGCCAGTGTGAGCCCGGGTCAGATCTTAGTCAGTGTTGGCACCAAGTCAGAAGGTGTCATCAGCGGACGTGAGTATGATTTGATCCCCCAGGAAGAGCTGCAAAAGCTCAAAGTAGGCCAGGAGATCCCCGTTTTCGTGATCAATCCGGAAGACTCGAATGGGAACCTGGTGCTGTCTTACGTGCGTGCACGGGAAGAAGTGAGCTGGCAAGAAGCCGAAGACCTGATGGCGTCCAAGCAGACGGTTCATAGCAGCATCGTGGGTTATAACAAGGGCGGCCTGATTGTTCCGGTCAGCACCTTGCGCGGCTTTGTGCCTGCTTCCCAGATCAGTCTCTCCCGCCGGGCCGGCTTGACCGGTGAGACCCCCGAACAGCGCTGGGGGAAGATGGTCGGCGAGGAAGTCGACGTGATCGTGATCGAAGTCGATCGCGAACGCCGCCGCCTGATCCTCTCCGAGCGCGCCGCCTCTACCGAAACACGCGAGTCCCTCAAGGAACGCGTCATCGAAGAGCTGAATGAAGGCGACGTGCGCACCGGTCGGGTAACCAGCCTGGCCGACTTCGGCGCATTCGTCAACATCAGCGGGGCTGACGGCCTGGTCCACCTGTCCGAGATCTCCTGGGATCGCATCACCAAACCCAGCGAAGTGCTGGAAGTAGGCCAGGAAGTCAAAGTCAAGGTCATCAGCATCGACCGTGAGAAGAAACGCATCGGCCTCTCGATTCGCCAGCTGGCCGACGACCCGTGGATTGCCCGCGCCGAGAAGTACCAACCCGGGCAACTGGTAGAAGGCACCATCACCCGCCTGACCAAGTTCGGCGCTTTCGCCCGCCTGGAAGAGGATCTGGAAGGCCTGATCCACATTTCCGAAATCAGCGAAAAACGCATCGAGCATCCCAAAGAGGTGCTGCGGGAAGGCGACGTGGTTACCCTGCGTATCATCAAGATCGACCCCGAGAACCACCGCATCGGCCTCAGCCTGCGCCGGGTCGACTCGATGGCCTACGCCGACATGGACTGGCAGACGCTGTTAGACGACGATTCTGGTGAGCAGGAAAGCAGCACCGACGAAGAAACTGGCAGCGAAGAAGAAGCCTGATCTTTCATTACCATCCCTGACACATCCCGGTACCCACACGGGATGTGTTCTTTTATTCCCGGCCCGGAGGTCTGCTGCGGGGCGTAGGCGCCCCCACAGACCTCAGAAAGCGATACAATAGAGCGGTAGGTTGTTCTGCGCTATCGCCCGGTTCGCGCGTGTGACCGGTCCGTTGTGCAGCCGGCCCACACACCATCCCCGGTGCGCCCCCGGATGGGGGGCGTTTTAACAAGTACCTGCGAGGTAGAATGCCTTTGATCATCGATGCCCATGAAGACCTGGCGTACAATATTTTAAGTTTTAACCGTGATTACCGTCGTCCTGCGGCCGAGACCCGCAAATTAGAAGAGAATACTGGTATCCCTGCTCTCACCGGCCAGGCCCTGCTGGGCTGGCCTGATTACCAGCGCGGCCAGGTCGCGCTGGTGGTGGGGACCCTGTTTATCGTCCCGGACGGGTTCAAGGGCGGTGATTTCGAGACCCTGGTGTACCGCGATTTCGACGAGGCCGACCGCCTGTACCACGACCAGTACGATCTCTACCGCCGCCTGGCGGACGATAACCCGGACATGTTCCGCCTGGTGCGCAGCCGCGCCGATTTGCAGGCCGTGCTGGCGCCCTGGGACGCACAGCCGGCCCATTTCCCGGATACCACCCACCCGGTGGGCCTGGTGATGTCCATGGAAGGCGCCGAGGGCATCCGTGACCCCGGCCAGCTGGAAGAATGGTGGCAGCTGGGCCTGCGCCTGATCGGCCCGGTGTGGGCCGGCAGCCGCCTGTGCGGCGGCACGTTGCAGCCCGGCGGCTTCACCGCCGAGGGTTGGGCCATGCTGGACCGCATGCAGGCCATCGGCTACACCCTGGATATCGCCCACATGACCGAGATGTCGGCCCTGCAAGCCCTGGATCGCTACCAGGGTACCGTCATCGCCAGCCACGCCAACGCCCGCGCCCTGCTCAAGGGCCTGCCGGGCGAACGCCACCTCAGCGACCTGACCATCCGGCGCCTGGTGGAAAGGGATGGTATCATTGGAGTGGTGCCCTTCAATCGCTTCTTACGCCCGGGTTGGAGTCGCGACGACGACCGCAGCCTGGTCACCCTGGATCACCTGGCGGCTCACATCGATTACATCTGCCAGCTGGCCGGGGACGCCCGCCACGTCGCCCTGGGCACCGATTTCGACGGCGGTTTTGGCCTGCCGGAGATCCCGCAAGAGCTGGACACTGTCGCCGACCTGCCCGCCCTGGGCCCTGTGTTGGCCCGCCGCGGATACAGCCCCGAGGACATCGCCGCCATCTTCTCCGCCAACTGGCGTGGCCTTCTGGAAAGGACTTTACCTGCATGAGTGAACCCGCTCCGGCTGCCAAGAGTGACAAAGGGCCGGAAAAGACGATCCCGGCAGCAACCTACTCCCGGCGGCGGATCCGTTGGGGACTTTCTCTTACTTTATTTGGTTTCTTTGTCTTTCTCATCGGCGCCCGGCCGGGCGT
This sequence comes from Chloroflexota bacterium, assembly GCA_012798515.1. Lineage (GTDB taxonomy): Bacteria > Chloroflexota > Anaerolineae > Anaerolineales > Anaerolineaceae > JAAZNB01. Next base: position 630 of record JAAZNB010000448.1, on the reverse strand, counting down.
GTTTGGCCTGGACCGCAGCCCGGTGATCGGCTTCGTGCAGATCGCCGTGTTCCTGGTGGGCCTGGCGTTTATGTGCATTGGGGGCTATTTCAGCCTGCTGGCGCTGTGGAAGAACCGCCAGACCACCCTGTCTGTCGATTTCGGCGTGCGCCTGGTCAGCACCGGCTACGTGATTGCCGTGTTCACCGGTATGGCCGACGTGTTCGGCTTTGGCAGCCACGTCTTGCCCGAGATCCCCTTTTTCGGCGAATGGCAGACGCGGGGCGTGATGATCGGCCAGGCGGTGATCGCCATCGGTTTCTTGCTGCTCATCCCCCCCAGCCGCCCCGAAGGCTGAGGCTGATCCCCCTCCGCGGCCCCGCGCTCTGAGCTTGTGAAAGAATTGATTTCCGGGGGACACAACCCCTACCGGTACGGTTTGCGCGGGTTTCCTGCCGGCGCATATGGGGGTCAGCGCGCCATGTTTCTAATTCATTCACATCCTCTCTGCGCCGGGGCGTTTGGGGGCCTTTCCCTCCCCCATTTTTTGTTCTGGAAAAATGGGGGAGGTGCAGGAGGGGGTATCTTTGCAGCCGGTCCGGCGACCATGTTGGCCGTGGGGTCCGCATATTCAGAGCCAGAGGTGCGTTT
>JAAZNB010000447.1 GCA_012798515.1 Chloroflexota bacterium | reverse complement strand
TCCATCATGCGGACCATGGACCAGCTGCGCCAGCAAATGGGTGTGTTCTACCCCGGCGAGACTGCATAAATCCGGCGCCGGTTTGGCAAGAAATTCGAGCGCACCCGCCTGGCGGGTGCGCTTGTGTTATGGGCAGCCAGCGAACCCACCCTGGCTTTCCAGGCAGCCGCGCCACGCGGCCCGGGCGGCTCCTTCCCTGTCATTGTGAGCGTAGCGAAGCAATCCCCCCTGCTAATCTGGGCGGATCCGCGGTCTGGTCGGGTTCCCCCAGGGGTTTGTGGAGCAGATGATGCGGCCAGATCGCCGGGGGTGGAGATTGCCGCCCCCGGTGCTTTGGCCGGGATGGCACCCTGGCGGGCGGGCGCCAACATGCTTCGCCTTTTTATATCTTCCATATAAGATCCAATTAGTAGTAAACTCAAGGGGATAAACGAACATATAGACGGCCCTGGCACCCTGGGTGGGGGACCGTGATGCCTTCAGGGAAGGCGAACCATTTTAACCGTAGGAGCTATTCTTTATGCAGGACCAAATTCCACCGGCCGGACCACAGGGATCCGGCATTTCCGGCTATTTCAAGCACAGCATCTTTTCCCAGTACAAATGGCGTGTACTGGCGACGGTAATCTTCGGTATCTTCATGATCATCCTGGACACCACCGTGGTCAACGTGGCTTTCCAAACCATCCGGGAAGAGTTCCGCGGCGGGCTAAACGACTCGCAGTGGGTGATCAGCATCTACGTCCTGGCCCTGGGGATCAGCACCCCCATGGCCGGTTTCCTGGCCGACCGTTTCGGGACCAAGCGTATCTACCTGGGCGGGTTGGGCCTGTTTGCCCTGGGCTCATTGTTGTGCGGCCTGGCGCCCAGCCTGCCGCTGCTCATCACCGCCCGGGCCATCCAGGGGGTGGCCGGCGGCCTGACCATGCCGCTGGGCACGGCGCTGCTGCTGCAGGCCTTCCCGCCCCGCGAGCAGGGCACGGCCCTGGGCATCTTTGGCATTGCCGCACTGGTGGCCCCCGCGGTGGGGCCAATCCTGGGCGGTTGGCTGGTGGATCAAAACTTATGGCGGGCTATTTTCTTCATCAACCCGCCCATCGGTTTGATTGGAGTGATTTTGGGTATCTTTCTGCTGCGGGAGCACACCAACCCGGAGAAGCCGGCCTTCGATATCGGCGGGGTGGTGACCGAGATTGTCGGTTTCGGGTCGATCCTGTACGCGGCTTCCATTGCTGCCGACCAGGGCTGGACCTCTCCCCAGACGCTGTTCTGGTTTGGGCTGGGCGGGGTTGGCCTGCTGTTGTTTGGCTGGATCGAGCTGCGCCATGCCAAAACGCCCCTGCTGGACCTGAACCTGTTCCGTAACCGGGTGTTCCTCAACGCCAGTGTGTTGGGATACGTGAGCACGGTGGCCCTGTTTGGGGCCGAGTTCCTCATGCCGGTCTACCTGCAAGCCTTGCGCGGGCTGTCTGCATTGCAGACGGGGCTGATCTTGCTGCCCATGGCCCTCACCGGCGGCATCTTCGTCACCCTCTCGGGCCGTTTGTACGATCGTTTTGGGCCGCGGCCGCTGATGGTGGTGGGGTTTACCTTCCTGGTGGTCAATACCTGGCAGCTGGCGCTCATCCAGGGGGACACGCCGGTGTCCTGGATCCTCTTCCTGCTGGCCTTGCGCGGCGTAGCCCTGGGCCTGACCGTGCAAACCACGCTGGTCACGGCGCTTTCGGTCGTCCCCTGGGACGACCTGGCGCGCGGGTCATCTTTATCGAATGCCACCCGTTTCGTGATCCAATCTATCGGCGTGGCCGTGCTGGCGACCGTCTTGGCCAGCACGCTCTCCCCCGAGGTCAAGACCTTGCAGTCCCAGATCGAGGTCCGGGAGCCCGGCATGGCCCAGCCGGCCGGCATTTGCGAGATAGCTGCCGCGCCGGCGGCGGTGAGTGCGGTGTCTTTGCATAGCGGTGGCCTGGCCTATGCCGGCGCCGGCCCGCTCCTGGCGGCGCGCCCGCAGGGGATCATCGAACAGGCCTGCGAAGAGAACATCGCCGGGTTCGAACGGGCCTATAAAATCACCTTCTATGCCGCCATCCTGGCCCTGCTGCTGGGCAGCCTGCTCCCCGGGTGGCCGGGAAAGTGGGTCGGGCGCGGGGGAGGCTAGCTTAGCGGTGGCCGTCCTGGACGGCCTGCATCGTGGCGATTTCCTGGCTTTTGTCTTTATCCGGCAGGATGATCCAGGCGGCGATGGCGGCCACCACCATGGCGATGCTGCCGATGAACAGGGCTTCTTTCATGCCATCCACGAAGGCCTGGCTGGAAGTCTGCACCACCAGGCTGGCCAGGCTGGCCTCCAGGTTGTGGGCGCTCAAATGAGCGCTCTGGAGGCTGTTGCGGATCAACTCCAGGGCTGTTTCGGACAGCCCATCTAATCCCTTGAGGTGATCTACGCCGGCGCGGTAGGTGCCATTCATCAGCGCCCCCAGGACGGCGATGCCCAGCGCACCGCCCAGCTGGCGGGTGGTGTCGTTCATGGCCGAGCCGATGCCGGCCCGGCTGGGTGGCAGGGAGTTCATCACTGAGTTAGTGGCCGGGCTCATAGTAAAGCCGATCCCGCTGCCCAGCAGGCCCAGGACGATCAGGATGTAACCATAGGGGGTGTCGATGCTGGCGACCTGCGAGAAGAGGAACAGCCCCAGGCCTGAGAACAGCAGGCCCAGGCTCATGGTGAACTTGGTCCCCATCTTCCGGTCCACGCGTACGGAGAGCATGGTTGAGGCAAACACGAAGGGGGTCATGGGCAGCATGCACAGGGCGGCGACCAGCGGAGTATAGCCCTGCACGGACTGGAAGAACTGGCTGAAGAAATACATCGATCCCATCATGGCGAAGGCGCTGATGGTCAGGGCGGCGTTGGCCCCGGTGAAGGCCATGTTCTTGAAGAAGACCAGGGGCAGCATGGGATTGGGGGAATGGTTTTCCCACCAGATGAAGGCGGCCAGGAAGACGAAGGCCAGGCCAAACGAAAGCAGCACGACCCTCGCCGTCCAGCCGTTTTCCCCGGCCTGGATCATGCCGTAGACCAGGGCAATCAGCCCGGTGATCGAGAGGGTTACCCCGGGGAAATCGGGCCGTGGGGCGTGGGCGTCTTTGGATTCCGGCGCCAGGAGGTATCCGCCGATCAGGCCGGTGGCCACGATGGGCAGGTTGAGGTAGAAGACCGAGGACCAGTTGAATGAGTTGATCAGGAAGCCGCCGATGATGGGGCCGATCCCGGCGCCGATGGAGAAGATGCTCGACCAGATGGCGATGGCCCTGGCCCGCTCTTTGACGTCCCGGAACACATCGATGAGGATGGACAGCGTGGAGGGCATGACCATGGCGCCGGCCATACCCAACAGGGCGCGGAAGCCGATCAACATGGGGGTAGACACCGACAGGGCCGCCCCCAGGGACCCGGCGCCGAACAGCGCCAGCCCCAGCAGCAGCAGGCGTTTGCGCCCAAACCGGTCGCCGATCGTCCCGGTGGTGATCAACAGGGAGGCGAAGATCAGGGTATAGGCGTCCACGATCCATTGCAGCTGGCTGGCGGTTGCCCCCAGCCCGTTGGAGATGGAAGGCAGCGCCAGGTTCAACACGGTATTATCGATAGAGATAATGAACAAAACAATACACATCACGCCCAGCACAAGCCAGCGTTTTTCGTAGTTCGATGATGTTTCCAAGCCTGGTATTCCTTAAATAGATAAAAAATGGTGGTAACCACCCAGCCATTAGCGCAAAGAAGCCCGATTTTGGGGGTGAATGGGCTGCGAAGCAGCCCATTCACCCCCAAAATCGGAGAACCTTTCTTCTCAGGCTAAGTAGTTATTAACAGTCTCAGGTGAAAGAGAAGCTTCCCTTCACCCCCTGAGGCAGCCCGGGACTATTTCCGGGACTGTTCCTCCAAGGCCGTGATCAGGCTGGCGTGGATCCGCTCCAGGAAGTCTTTGATTTGTCCCTTTTCTGCGGATGAAAACCCGGCGAAAGCGGTGTGGTCCATCCCGTTGGCCAGCTCCCTGGCGCGCACCAGCACGTCTTTTCCGGCCTGCGTGAGGTAGACGCGCGAGACACGCGAATCGGCCTGGTCCCGGCAGCGGGTGATGAATCCGGCCGCTTCCATGCGTTGCAGCATGTTGGTGAGGGTCGCCGGCCTGACTTCCATTCTTTCGGCCAGCTCGGATTGGGTGATGCCATCCTGGCGGCCGAGCTCGAACAAGACCGGCGGCTGCCCGCGGTGCAGGCCGAGCTGCTCGAACACCTGGCTGGCCAGGTTGTGATGCGCCCGGCTGACCTGGAAGAGCAGGAGCCCCAGTGCTTTATCGGTCATAGGTTTTCTTTTACCCGGTTCATTAGCTAGCTAATTATAACGATATCAAGGGGATTGTCAACGGCAGAAGCAGCCTATTCCCGACCACGGTGGGAACGCGCCCCAGTAGCCGGTTTAAGCATATGTTTCGGATAGGTTCGTAGACAAACCACAGGCTGCCTACCTCCTGGTAGACAGCCTGTGGTTATCTTCTAGGGCCTGGAACGTTTACTCGGAGGCCGCCGGGAGCTGCCAGCTGGCCTGCCAGGAGCCGTCCAGCAGATACTGCACGTTCCACACTTGCAGGGTCACCTGCCCGGTTGGCAGCCCCTCGGGGAAGTACAGTTCCATGATCTTCCCTGAATCTTCGCCATTCCGGCCCTGGCCCCACACGGCGCCGGCCGGCGGGTCACCGCTGTAAAGGAAGTCCAGGTTGTGGATCTGCGGCGCGGCGTGGAACTCGATGGCGTAGCCATTGGGACCTTCGGTGGCGGCGGCGCCGTTGGTCTCGTTGCGCACGGCCCGCACGGCGTCGATGACTACTTCATATCCGCCCACCTCCAGGGCCTGGTCGATCCTCCAGCCCTGGCCGTTGTGCGGCGCTGTCCCGGCATCGAAGGAGAAGGCAGGGCCGCCGTCTTCCAGGATGGCCCACACGTTCAGGGCATGGACTTTCACGGTGAAGGGCGCCTGGGCGTCCTTTCCCAGGACCTTGAAGGCAAACTGGCCGTCGCTGGCGCCTTCTTCGCTGGGCGCTACGGGCAGGGAACGCCCGTTGGCGTCCACCACTTCCAGCGAGTCGAATTCGGGGTAAACACTCTGCCAGGTGGGGTCCTGCCATTCGGCATGGGCGGCCACCAGGTAGCCGTCTGTGAGCTCAGCCACGCGGTCGATGGCCAATTG
>JAAZNB010000446.1 GCA_012798515.1 Chloroflexota bacterium | reverse complement strand
GCCCCGGCCGTGGCCAACGCCGTGTGGGACGCCGTGGGTGTGCGCATCCGCAGCCTGCCCATCACCCCCGAGAAAGTCTGGCGCGCCCTGCAGGAAAAACAGTCCGCCTGAGCCCACCCATCTCCCCGCCCCGGCCGCAGAGCGCGGGGGCGGGGAGCTCTTCCCTCCCCCATTTTTTGTTCTGGAAAAATGGGGGAGGTGCAGGAGGGGGTCGTTCTGCGGCCTGGGGAAAACCGACCCCGGCCGCCGGAGGGGCGATTTCTACCCACACCCTGTGCAGTACCGGTACATACTTTCACGCCATTCTTCGCCTGGAAAACTGTAAAAATACACAATTGTAAAGAGCAACTTAAAGGGGTAGGATATACATAATCCTTTACCGGATCCTCCTGCCCGGCCACCGCCGGACAAGACCAGACAAGACCATTCCAGATATCCCTCATGTCAAAGGAGTGAAGGTTGGTATGACACCAGGAAAACGCGCCCATAATTTCAATGCGGGACCATCCATTTTGCCCCTGCCCGTGCTCGAGCAGGCCCAGGCTGAGTTGCTCGACTACCAGGGCACCGGCATGTCGGTGATGGAAATGAGCCATCGCTCGAAAGAATTCGAATCGATCATTACCACGGCCGAAGCAGATCTGCGCGAGCTGCTTGGCATTCCGGCCAATTACAAGGTCATGTTCCTGCAAGGCGGCGCCAGCCTGGAGTTCGCCATGATCCCTATGAACCTGCTCCCCGCAGGTTCCTCTGCCGATTACATCATCACCGGGGCCTGGAGCCGCACCAGCTACAAAGAGGCCAGCAAAGTGTCCAGCCCCCGGGTAGCCTTCAGCGGCGAAGCCGACAACTTCTCCCGCCTGCCCGCCGCCGGTGAATTCAACTTCGACCCCCAGGCCGCCTACATCCACTACTGCCACAACGAAACCATCCACGGCGTGGAATTCAAGAACGAAGTGGTGCCCCCGGACGGCGTGGAACTGGTGTGCGACATGTCCTCCGACTTCGTCAGCCAGCCGGTGGACGTCTCCAAATTCGGCATGATCTACGGTGGGGCGCAGAAGAACGCCGGCCCGGCCGGCGTTACCATCGTCATCCTGCGCGAGGACCTGCTGGCCCGCGTGCCCGAAAAACTGCCCACCCTGCTCAACTACAAGGTGCTGGCCGAGAGCGGCTCCCTGCACAACACGCCGCCCTGCTTCGCCATCTACGTCACCGGCCTGGTGTTCAAGTGGATCAAGTCCCTGGGCGGGCTGCCGGCCATCTACCAGCGCAACCAGGAGAAGGCCAACCTGATCTACAACGTGATCGACAACAGCGGCGGCTTCTATCGCGGCCACGCCGCCCCCGCGGCGCGCTCGATCATGAACGTGCCCTTCCGCATGGTCAGCGAAGAGCTGGAAGCCCAATTCGTCAAGGAATCCAAGGGCGCCGGCATGGTCGGCCTCAAGGGTCACCGCTCGGTGGGTGGCCTGCGCGCCTCCCTCTACAACGCCCTGCCGGTCGAATCGGCCCAGGCCCTGGCCGATTTCATGCAAGATTTCCAGCGCCGCAACGGGTAATCCCCGCCATCCCCCGCTTAACCACAGGGACGGCCCATAGGCCGTCCCTGTTGGGTTTAACCGGCGCTGTAGCCGGCCGGAAGAACGTCTTCTCCCCTCCTCCAAGGCCCCAATCTAACCCAAACGGGTCATTTATAGGGTAATAAAATCGCCCCCGCAAGGGGGTTTTTTATACCCTTCAAAATGCCCCGTATGGGTACTAGAACGAAGCCCGCTTTTCCCCAAAATAAGAACAACTGTAGACAAGGATATAAGCCAACACGGGCTGGCCGGGTGTAAGACGATGTTCACAGTTGTAGTTGTAATGGCTGGGGGCAAGGTTACACAACCACGTAGTTATAAAAAGTTCTTATACAAAATTTTTTGGAGGTTGATATGAGAAACGTAAAACGCTTCATCATACCGTTCGTACTCATCTTGCTGTTGATGAATGTTGTCCCGGTCCTGGCCCAGAGCCCAGACCCCAACGGTTCAGTGACCGCTGAGGCGAACCCTAATGCAGCCGTAAACTTCGCCTGGACGCTGATCGCCGGGTTCCTGGTCTTCTTCATGCAGGCCGGGTTTGCCATGGTAGAAGCCGGCCTGTCGCGGGCCAAGAATACGGTAGCTGTCTTGACCAAAAACCTGATGGACGGCCTCATCGGCGGTCTGGCTTTCTGGGCGTTTGGTTTTGCCTTCATGTTTGGCGGCTCGGCCCTGGCCTCCGGCCTGGAGCAGGGCAACCCCTTCATCGGGCTGTCCGGTTTTATGCTCTCAGGCGCCGCCTATGACGTGACCACCATGGAATTGTGGTTCTTCCAGATGGTCTTTGCCGCCACAGCCGCCACCATCGTCTCCGGGTCGGTGGCCGAACGCACCAAAGTTCCCGCCTACCTGGCCTACAGTTTCCTCATCTCCGCTATTGTGTATCCCATCTACGGCCACTGGGTATGGGGCGGCGGCTGGCTGTCCACCCTGCCCTTCGGCGTCGGCGCCCGTGATTTCGCCGGTTCGGGCGTGGTCCACGCCGTAGGTGGTTTCGTCGCCCTGGCCGGCGCGGCCGCAGTTGGCCCCCGCCTGGGCAAGTACAACTCGGACGGTACGCCCAACGCCATCCCCGGGCATAGCCTGACCCTGGTGGCCCTGGGCACGTTCATCCTCTTCTTTGGCTGGTTCGGTTTCAACCCCGGCTCCACCCTGGCGGCCACCGACCTGCGCATCTCGGTCATCGCCGTCAACACCTTCCTGGCCGGCGCGGCCGGCGCCGTCCTGGCCGTGTACTACAGCCTGTTCCGCACCGGTAAGATCGACCTGGCCCTGGCCTGTAATGGCGCCCTGGCCGGCCTGGTGGGCATCACCGCCCCCTGCGCCTACGTCTCGCCCCTCTCGGCCGTCATCATCGGCCTGATCGCCGCCGTCGTCATGATCTGGGCCGTCGGTTTCGTCGAACGGACCCTCAAAGTGGACGACGTGGTGGGCGCGGTGGCCGTGCACGGCTTCGGCGGCCTGTGGGGCCTGCTGGCCGTGGGCATCTTCGCCGATGGCACCTACGGCGACGTCAGCGGCCTGATCGTGGGCGACACCGGGCAGATCATCGCCCAGCTCATCAGCGTGGTCGTCGTGGCGGCCTGGAGCCTGATCATGGGCTTTGGCATCTTCAGCCTGCTCAAAGCCACCATGGGCCTGCGGGCGACGCGTGAAGAAGAAATCATGGGCCTGGACATCCCCGAGCACGGCACCCCGGCTTACCCGGTCGACCCGACCGCCAGCGCGCCGTTGGGCAGCACGTCCAGCGCCGATTAGGAGCGTTCAACCAATCGTCGTATCCGATTGGATCCACATTCGTGCTGCCTGGGGTGTCTGCGCCCAGGTAGCACGAAGCCATATCCCGAAAGGAGTTCAAGATGGGTGAAGAAGCAGTTGCAGGTTTGATCGGTTTTGGTGTATTTTTTACCATGTGGGTCGTCCTGCCCACCATCCTCAAGCGCAAGCACAAAGATGGCGAGGCAGAACAAGAGTAAGGCCGCCCCGGCCCGGATTATCCCCTGTGCATAGACCGGAGAGATCGGCCGCACACCTCAGCATAACGGTTTACGTTCCACCCCAGAGATGAAATTCCCTACTTGAGAGAACCAGTGCATACGAAAATGGCCCGCACACTGAACGGTGCGGGCCATCTTTTTTAATCTTTGGCCTGGGCCAATTACATCACCAGCGACATGACCGCTTTCTGGACGTGCAGGCGGTTTTCCGCTTCGTCGAAGATGGCCGACTGCCAGCCGCTGCCGGAAGTCTTGTCCATCACTTCGTTGGTGACCTCGTAGCCGCGGTCGGCCGGGAGGCAGTGCAGGTAGATGGCGTTCCGGTCGGCGGTTTCCATCAACTCGCGGGTGCATTTCCAGCTCTTGTTCTGGTTGAAGATGTCCATGGATTTCTTGGGATCGTCCTCGCCGACGGGGGCCTTGAACATGACCGTCGGGCACCAGGCTTTGGGGTACACCACGTGGGCGTTGGCGATGGAGTCTTCGAAGTCATTGCTGACTTTGAAAGCGCCGCCGGCGGCCTGGGCGTATTCTTCGCACTTGGAGACGACCTGGGGATCCAGTTCCATACCTTCGGGGTGGGCCAGGGTGACGTTCATGCCCAGCATGCTGGCGTACAGGATGGCCGACTGCGGGACGGCGCGCGGTTTGTGCACCGAGGGGGAATAGGCCCACGACATGGTGAAGTTGACGCCCTTAAAGCCGCCGAACTTCTCTTTGACGGTCAGCACATCGGCCAGGCCCTGGAAGGGATGGTAGACGTCGTCTTCCATGTTCAACACGGGGATGTCGGCCCAGCGGGCGAACTCGAGCAGCAGGTTGTGCGCGCCGCCGTATTCCCAGTCCACGGGGTCGCCGTAGCAGCGGATGGCGATGGCGTCGCCCATGCGGTCCAACACGCGCGCCACGTCAGAAACGCGTTCGGTGCTGTAAGCCACTTCTTTGCCTTCCAGGGCGGGGGTGTAGATCTTGCCCGGGTCGAGGTAGTGGGCGTGCCCACCCAGCTGGGTCATACCGGCTTCGAAAGAGTTGCGCGTGCGCAGGGACTGGTTGTAGAAGATCATGAACAGGGTCTTGGTGCGCAGCAGATCGTCATGATACTTGCCCATGGCGCGATCGCGCTTGAGTTCGGTGGCCACATCCAGAACGGTCTCGATCTCTTCCTTGGTGAAGTCGGTTTCGGAAAGGAAATCGCGGCCTTTAAAAGTGGTGGTTTTCATTTGAGAAAAATCCTCCTATAGCGTAAATAATTTTCAATCGATCCAGCTCGTGGTCTGGTCAAAAAACAAAACCTAATCAGGCGATACTGGGTTCCCACACGATCTTCCGGCGGGAAAAAAGACAATATCAATCGACCCGCGCCTGGGCCCACAGCCGCTGGGCGGCCTCATGGGTGTGAGCGTGCAGCGCCGGCCAGTCGGCGCTCAGCACCTGGCCACCGGCCACCCGCACGATCCCATCTACCATGACGTACTCTACGTCTGCGGCGTTGCGGTACAGCACCAGCTGTTCGAACAGGTTGTGCTCTTCCACAGGCGTAGGCAGACCGGCGCCGATCAGTTGCAGGTCCGCTTTCCATCCCGGTTCCAGCCGCCCGACCTTTTCGAAACCCAGCGCCCGGGCGCCGCCTTCGGTGGCCAGGTACCACACCACGTGAGCCGGCATCAGGCGCGGGTCGAGCTGGTTGGCTTTGTGGATCAAGAAAGCGCCCCGCATTACTTCAAAGAAGTCATCGATATAGCCATCCGTGCCCAATCCCAGCGTCACCCCCCTGGCGACCATCTGTGGTACGGGGGCAATTCCACCTCCCACTTCACAGTTTGAAAGCGGCATGTGACTGACGCGCACGCCGCGATCTGCCAGTATTCCAATTTCCTCGTCCGAAAGTTGTACGCACTGCGAGGCCAAAAAGCCCGGCCCGGCCACCCCCAGGCGGTCGTAATAGGCCAGGGTGCGCACCCCGTAGTGCTGCAGGGCAAATTCGGGCTCGTAAGTGCCCTCGGAGACGTGGGCGTGCAGCAGCACGCCGCGCTCCTGCGCCAGGGCGAAGGCCTGGCGGATGAAGGCCGCGTCGCAGGTAAAGGTGGTGTGGGTCGAGATCAACCCGCTCACCAGCCCGTCGCCCGGCCGGCAGTCGTCCACGAAGTCCGCATTCTCACGCAGGCCCAGCTGGCCATTGTCCTCGCTGACCCGCTGGCTGGCCTCGAAGGACAGCACACCGCGCAGCCCGTGCCGGCGCACCACCTCGGCCTGGGCGGGCAGCACGCCCGGCAGGGCGTTGGGCGCCTCGGTGCAGTCGTAAAAGGCGGTCACGCCGCTCTGCAACATATGGGCGCAGCGCAGGTCGGTGGCGGCGCAGATCATGGCATGGTCCAGGCGGTTCTCGATCAGCGGCCACCAGAACTCTTCCAGGAAGGGCCAGAATCCCGAGGGGGCCTTGCTGAGGGGAATGCCGTGCGCCAGGATACCGTACAGGTGCGTGTGGGCGTTGACGAAGCCCGCCGAGAGCACGCTGTTTGGCGCTTCCACCCGCTCGTCTCCCGGGTACTGGCGGCGCAGTTCGTCGTTGGGCGCCACGGCTTGAATGCTATCCCCCACCACGCGTACGCCCCACTGGTGCAGGGGTTTCTGGTGGGCATTGGCAATCAGCCAGGCTGGCAAGATGAGCGTCGCTTTCATTCCTGTCTCCATTTCGGAAGGCCGGCTCAGGCCGCCTGGGGGCGGCCGCACGCCAGGAACCGTCCGCCGCCCTGCGGGCCGACGTACTCGCCCTCACGGGCCAGCAGCTGCCCGCGGCGCAGCGTCGCCACCGGGTAGCCGTGCAGTTCCAGGCCTTCATACGGGGTGTAATCTACGTTTTCGTGCAGCATCTCCTGGCGCAGGGTCACCCGCCGTTGGGGGTCGAACAGCACCAGGTCGGCGTCTGCGCCGGGCAGCAGGCTGCCCTTGCGCGGGTACAGGCCAAACAGGCGCGCCGGGGCCGTGCTGCACAGCTCGACCCAGCGCCCGGGGGAGATCCACCCGGCCCGTACGCCCCAGGTGTACAGCAGCGCCAGGCGGGCCTCGATGCCCGGGATGCCCCCGGGGATCAGGGTGAACAGCTCCCGGCCCAGCTCCTTTGCGCCGCGATAGAAGAACGGGCAGTGATCCGTGCCCACGCTTTGCAGCTGGCCGTTCGCCAGCGCCCGCCACAGGGCAACCCGGTCGGCCTCGCTGCGCAGCGGCGGCGAGCACACGAACTTGGCCCCTTCGAAGCCCGGCCGGGCGTATTCGGCCTCGGTCAGCACCAGGTACTGCGGGCAGGTCTCGCCGTAGGCCACCTGGCCGCGTCCTCGCGCCCGGGCAATGGCCTCGGCCCCGCGCCGGGTGGAGGTGTGTACGATGTACACCGGCGCCTGGGCCGTCTCGGCCAGGGCCAGCATCCGTTCCACGGCCTCCCCTTCGGCCGCCGCCGGGCGGCTGAGCGGGTGCGCCTGCGGGCCGGTGCGCCCGGCTGCCAGCAGGGCCCGGCGGGCCTGCCCGACGATGACATCGTTCTCGGCGTGCACCATCACCAGCCCACCGGCCTGCCCCACCGCCTCCAGGGCGGCGTACAGCCCGGCGTCGTCCAGTCGGAAGCCGTCGTAAGTTGTGTACACTTTGAAAGAAGACACGCCCGCCGCCACCAGGGGCTCGACCTCAGCCAGCGCCGGGGGGCGCGTGTCGGTAAGCGTCATGTGCAGTCCAAAATCGACCACCGCCCGGCCTTCGGCCTGGGCGCGCCGCGCTTGCAGGGCCTGGGCCAGGGTCTCGCCCGGTTCGGGCTCCACGAAGTCCAGCAGCGTGGTCGTCCCGCCGCAGGCGGCGGCGATGCTGCCGGTGACGAAATCGTCGCTGGAACGCACCGCCCCGGCCGGCATCTCCAGGTGCACGTGGGGGTCCACGCCACCCGGCAGGACCAGCAGCCCGCCGGCGTCGAGCGTCTCTCGCCCGCGCAGGCCTTGCCCGAGTGCCGCAATCTGCTCCCCGCGAATACCGATATCCGCTCGTACCGTCTCACCGGCGGTCACTAACGTGCCGTTTTGAACTACCAGGTCAAATGGCTCCATCCGAACCACCCCGGGGCAGGGACGAACGCCCTGCACCCATTGTATTCAGGGAAATCAAATCATGGTTGGAGTAAAAAACGTAACTGTTCAGGCGGGTTCAACTGTGGGTAAGCTTTTAACCCACCGGCTGAGGAGTTACAGTAGTCCGACGTTAAACAACTAGAAGATGGCCGGCGTAATCACCGAAACCCACACCGCTTCCTGGTCTGTCGAACCGCAGGCCAGCTTGCGCAGCTTCTCACCTTCGAAATAGATGGTCTCGCCGGCGTTGAGGATATATTCACCGCTTTCCAGGCCGATGAGCAGGCGGCCCGACAGCACGTAGATGAACTCTTCGGTGCTCTCGTGTAACCGGCGGGCGACGTTATCGGTTCCCGGGGCCAGGCGGCCGCACAACGCCACCATCTTGCGCCCCAGGTTAGGCACCAACAATTCGTAGACCACCCCGGAGAGGGGCAAAATCAGCTGGGGACGTTCTTCGATCGACATCACCGGGGTGAACACCGTCGCCGGCACAACTTCCTCGTCCGGCGGGCTCACTTCCTCGGGGATCCCGCCGTGATCCGACAGGAAGTACAGCAGGGGCACGTCCATCGCTTCCGCCAGGCGGTGCAATGAGTTCAAGGACAGGTTTGCCTTGCCATGTTCCACCTGGCTGAGGAAAGAGGCCGTCAGGCCGGTGGTCTGGGCCAGCTTGCGCAGGCTGATCCCAATTTCCTGCCGGCGGTATTTCAGTCGAGCGCCAACGTTATGATCCTCGTGCTTCATGACTTTTTCCTCGGACCTGTGATCGAGAGCACATTTCAGCGCCTCGGAAACTACTGCTCGGAGAGATTTTAACCAGTAAACTCGGGAGCAAGGCCAGGCCCGAAGTATTACCAGGACTGCCGGCGGCCCTTCGAAGAAAAGCAGGGGAGGATACCCTCCGGGTTAAAAATCGTTCCGTTCCTACCTGCCACGCCATACGCTTTCAACAAGAGTATACAATCTGCTCTGTGTTTTCAAGTACAGCTTGACATATTTTACGAATTTACATAATATTACGGTATGGCCCGCGATCCGGTGCTTGTAATATAAAGGATTTAGGGCGATTTGTAAAGTAACACTACATCCCTAATGTTAAGCGCTCATCAGCAGAAGTCAACAACTAAATATAATCATTTTGATGTGCCTTAAAGCATTTGTCACGGGGGCGACGAACAAATGACGGGCAAAGGAGAACCTCGTGACCAGGATCCATGATCTACGCAGTTACATTCGTCTCCTGGAGGAGAACAACCAACTGGCGAACATCCGAAAACCGGTCAGCCTCGTCCACGAGCTGGCCAACGTCGCCGCGGCGGTGACGCGCCAGGGGCGGGGTGCAGCCCTGTTCGACCGCCCGCAAGACGCCGCCTGGCCGGTCTTTGCCGGCGCGGTCGGGTCGCCCACCCTGGCGGCCCTGGCCCTGGAATGCGAACTGTCCCAGATGAGCGCCGTCATGGACCAGGCCCTCGACCCGGCCCGGGGCGTCCCGCCCCGCCGCGTGGAGCAGGCCGCCTGGAAGGCCAACGTGCTCACCGGCGAGGCGGTCGACGTGCGCCGCCTGCCCATCCCCACCCACGGCGCCCACGACGGCGGCCCGTTCATCACCGGTGGGGTGACCGTTTCCAAAGACCCGCTCAGCGGGCGCGGCAACCTGTCCTACAACCGCATGCAGGTGCTCGGGCCGCACACCCTGGGTTTCAACGTCAACGAGTGGCGCCACACCATGCAGTTCTACAAGGCCCGCGAGGCCCAGGATGAGCCCCTGCAGATCGCCATCGCCATCGGGCTGGACCCGGCCATCATGATCGCCGCCGGCGCCCGTTACGACGACGACGAGCTGCTCATTGCCGGCGCCATCCGCGGCCAGGGCGTGCCCGTGTGCCGCGGGGTGACGGTGGACGTGGACGTGCCCGCCGAGGCCGAGATCGTCATCGAGGGCTACCTCCCGCCCCGCCGGCGCCACGCAGAGGGCCCGCTGGCCGAGTTCCACGGCTATTACGGCGAGCTGTGGGAGAGCCCGGTCTTCGAGGTGACCGCCATCTGCTTCCGCGACCAGCCCATCTACCAGACCATCGTCCCCGGCCACAGCGAACATATTTACATCGGCAACGTCTTGCCCCGCGAGCCGCTGTTGATGCGCTTCGTGCGCCACGTCAGCAGCCACGTCACCGGGCTGCACATCCCGCCTTACGGCAACGGCTTCTCCGCCGTGGTGCAGATCCAACGCAGCAACCCCGGCGAGCCCAAGAACGTGGCCATGGCCGCCTTCACCGCCCACGTCAACATCAAGCAGGTCATCGTGGTCGACCCCGACGTAGATATCTACGACCCGGCCGACGTGCTGTGGGCCATCACCAACCGCGTCGATTGGAGCCGGGACGTGTTCTTCGTCCCCGGCGCCCAGGGCCACGAGATGGACCCCACCGCCGATGCGCGCGGCGTGCACACCAAGATCGGCATCGACGCCACTTATAAGCCCGAGCGGCGCCAGTACGGCGAGCGCGTGCGCTACCCCGACCTGGACCTGGGTCCGTACCTGTCGTAGCGCCTGTCAGGCAGACTGCCGGCCGGCTTGCCGGCCATTCTTCCACCGGTTTTTATATTTTTCTCAGGAGAGTATGGATATGACGCAAAGGGTCGCCCTGTACATGCAAGACAAACATAACATCCAGTACGAGCTGGAAATGGCGCGCTACGCCGAAGAACGTGGCTTCAGTGAGATCTGGCAGGCCGATACCCGCCTGGCGCGGGACTGCATCGTCATGATGAGCGCCTTCCTGACCCACACCCAGAAGCTGCGCCTGGGTTCGGGCGTCCTGCCCATCTGGACCCGTAACCCGGCCGTGATCGCCGCCAGCTGGAGCAGCATGTGGGAGCTGGGCGGCAAGGTCGACGGCCGCGGCCGCGTGATGCTGGGCCTGGGCGCCTGGTGGGAGCCCATCGCCGGGCGCGTGGGCGTGCAGCGGCAGAAGCCCCTCAAGGCCATGCGCGAGCACATCGAGGCCATCCGCCAGCTGTTCACCATGCAAGAAGTCACC
This sequence comes from Chloroflexota bacterium, assembly GCA_012798515.1. Lineage (GTDB taxonomy): Bacteria > Chloroflexota > Anaerolineae > Anaerolineales > Anaerolineaceae > JAAZNB01. Next base: position 458 of record JAAZNB010000446.1, on the reverse strand, counting down.
TACCAGGGCGAGTTCGTCCACCTGGATCGCATCAAGCTGGACGTGGCCTTTGGCGACACCTCCCCGCGCGACATTCCCATCTACATCGGCGCCACCGGCGACAAGATGCTGGAGATGGCCGGCGAGATCTGCGACGGCGTGGTGCTCAATTACGTGGTCTCGGTGGATTACATCCGCAAGGCGGTCGGCCTGGTCGAGCAGGGCGCCAAGAAGGCCGGTAAGACCCTGGCCGACGTGGATCGCCCCGAGCTGCTGGTGTGCTGCCTGTCCGACAAGGACCCCGCCGCGGCCATGGCCGAAGGCAAGAAGCTGGTGGCCTATTACCTGGCCACCGAGCCGCACATCATGAAGGCCAGCGGCGTGAGCGAGGACCTGCTGCACCAGGTGCAGTCGATCATGACCTGGCCGGCCACCGAGGAAGATTACATCCGCGCTGCCCAGGTCATCCCCGACGAGGT
>JAAZNB010000445.1 GCA_012798515.1 Chloroflexota bacterium | reverse complement strand
GCGTATTGCAACCTGGAGTATGACCTCGATCGTGGGGTACGCGGGGTGCGTTCCAGCCACGTCGAGGGCTTGCTCACCCGTCTGAGCGGCGCAGAGGCGGCTTTTGTGGTCACCAATAACGCCGGGGCGGTGCTGCTGGCGCTTTCAGCCCTGGCGCGGCGCCGGCGGGTGGTGATCTCGCGTACCCAATTGATCGAGATCGGCGGTGGGTTCCGTGTGCCGGACGTGATGGCCCAGTCGGGGGCGCGGCTGGTGGAGATCGGTGCGACCAACCGGGTGCATCTGGCGGATTATGCTGCCGCGCTGCAAGAGCCGGCCGCGCTGGTGATGCGCGCTCACCATTCGAACTTTCAAATTGTGGGATTTTCCAGCGAAACCACGCTGGTCGATATCGCCGGTATGGCTCACCAGGCGGGCGCGGCCGTTCTGGACGACCTGGGCTCAGGGGCGCTGTTGGATACGGCGCAATTTGGATTGGCGCACGAGCCCACGGTGCAGGAGTCGATTGCCGCCGGAGCGGACCTGGTGTGTTTTTCCGGCGATAAGTTACTGGGTGGGCCTCAGGCTGGCATCCTGGTAGGGCGCAAGCCCCTGATCGAGCGCATGAAAAAACATCCTCTGGCGCGGGCGCTGCGGGCCGATAAATTGTGCCTGGCGGCGTTGGCAGCAACCCTGGAGCATTACCTGAGAGGTACGGCAGAGCATTCTATCCCGGTGTGGCAGATGATTGCTGCAAGCCCAGCGGCACTGCGAGACCGCGCAGCTGCCTGGCAGGAGGGTATCCAGGCCGGTGAGGTATTGCCGGCCCGTTCGACCGTGGGCGGAGGCAGCCTGCCGGGCGAGACCCTGCCCACGTTTGTCTTGTCGCTGCGCACTCCCCGGCCGGATGCCCTGGTGCGCAGGCTGCGCCACTACCGCCCGGCGATCATCGCCAGAATCGAAGCAGAGTCCGTCCTGCTGGATCCACGTACAGTGCTGGCCGGGCAGGATGAAGCCCTGGTCGCAGGCGTGAGCGGCTGTCTGGGCGCTTCCAGGCGAAGCTGAGGCCAGTTGAAAAATGGAGAAATACAGCGGTTTTGAGGGGTTCTCAGGCCCATTGGCGGCCGCAAAACATCTCAGAAGCACTGATAAATAATGTCGCACTCGGCAATACGAGTGGAGGATGATGGTAATGAAAACTGATCTGGATGCATTGATGCAAACCTACGGTATCGAGGCCCTGCTGGTCACCGGCCCGGCCCAGTACAATCCGTTTATGGTGTACATGACCGGCGGCGGGCACCTGACCATGGCGGACCTGATTAAAAAGCGGGGCGAAGCGCCGCTGCTGTTCTACGCGCCCATGGAAAGAGACGAGGCCGCTCGAACGGGATTAAGAACCCGCGGTTATAACGAGTATCCGTTGCACCAGTTGATGAAAGAAGCCCATGGCGACCGCCTGGAGGCCATGGCTCTGCGTTACCAACATATGCTTCTGGATGCCGGAGTGACTTCCGGGAAGGTGGCCCTCTACGGGCGGGTCGAAATTGGCCCACTGTACAGCGTATTGAATATCTTGCAGCAGAAAATGCCCGGATTGACCCTGTGTGGTTTCCAGGCAGAGGATATCCTGCAAATTGCCATGGCGACCAAGGAAACGGAAGAAATTGAGCGCATCCGCCGTATGGGCAAGATTACCACCCAGGTGGTCGGTCAGGTGGCCGATTTCTTGAGCGGGCAGGCGGTGCGCAATGACGTGCTGGTCAAAAAAGACGGAGAAGCGCTGACCCTCGGTGAAGTCAAGGGGCGCATCAACGCCTGGCTGGCGGAGCAAGGTGCAGATAATCCCGAAGGCACCATTTTCGCCATCGGGCGCGACGCCGGTGTCCCTCACAGCAGTGGTAAACCAGACGATCTCCTGCGCCTGGGCGAGACGATCGTGTTTGACATCTATCCTTGCGAGGCGCAGGGTGGGTATTATTATGATTTCACCCGCACCTGGTGCCTGGGATATGCCCCGGATGCGGCCCAGGCACTGTATGACGACGTTTATGCAGTTTATCGCCAGGTGGTTTCAGAACTAAAGCCGGGGACGCCTTTTACTCACTACCAGAACCGGACCTGCGAACTATTCCGCGCCCAGGGACACGCCACCATCGCCGAGGCGCCCCAGACTGAGGAAGGTTACGTACATTCCCTGGGACATGGCGTTGGGCTGCGGATTCACGAGCGACCGTTCTGCGGAACGACCGCCACGGAACGTGACATGCTCCAACCCGGCGCAGTTTTCACCATCGAGCCGGGTCTGTACTATCCATCCAAGGGATTAGGCGTGCGCCTGGAGGACACTTACCACATTT
>JAAZNB010000054.1 GCA_012798515.1 Chloroflexota bacterium | reverse complement strand
GTGACGCCATTTTTCCCTCCCCCTTTTTGGTTCTTCAAAAATGGGGGAGGTGCAGGAGGGGGTATCTTGCAGCCGGTCCGGCGACCATGGGGGCCATGACGTTCACAATTCCCGAGGAAGCGGTGCGTTTCCAACGCACCCTACGAGAGGCCCCGCATAGGGCACCCTGGCGAACGGCCGGGACGCCATTTTTCCCTCCCCCATTTTGTTCTTCAAAAATGGGGGAGGTGCAGGAGGGGGTCTCTTGGCGGCCGGCCTCGGGCTGAACCCTGCGTGCCAGACAGGGAACGTCTCAGATCCTGTTAATTTCCTATCCAAAATATCCAACTAATGTTATCATAGCCGTTTAACTCGTACAAGGACGGACGCCCCAAAACGAGAATGGACACAGCCGCTGCACGCCCTGCGTGCATAGCATCGGTTAATAAAATTTAACCGAAAACAGGCTCGATGGATCAAAAAAGGTGACTCAAAAACCAACTTTATCCACTACAATAAACAGAAACTCCGGAGCATTACTTATGAACAGCGGTACCTATCAGATGTTTGACGGCAAGTTGATCCTGCGTATCCGCGACCGCATTTGCGATACCCCAGACGAACTACTGTCTAGCGAAATTTTCCTCGATTTCTTCAAGCGCTGCATCCACGACCTCAGCCGGCGAAATTCCAAGCTGCTGCAGGTCTTCGATCACAGCGACGTAAGCGACGAAGACGTCCAGCTCCTGGTGCAAACTTTGCGCTTCCTGGTACGTTTACCCTCCAACCTGGTGCCCAACGTTTGCCCCGGTTCGGAGCAGTTCTTCCGCGACCGCCAGTTGTTCAACGATTTCATCGAATACATTTACAATGCCTGGCGGCATTTGCAGCGCCTGGTGGTGTGTGATTCGCAAGGCGACACCTTTGACCAGCGGCCTTATCGCACGTTCAATTCCACCGTCGAGACCCTGACGCACCTGATCCGCAGCACGTACCGCGACCTGCAAGAGAACATCACCGGCAACCACCCGCGTATCTACCGCCAGGTGCGCGCCGGGGCCGAGATCGCCACCATCGCCCTGACCCGCGACATCCAGTACCCCACCGAGCTGTACAAGAAGCTCAACAACATCTCGATGATCCGCCAGGTGTTGATCTACCCGCCGCTGATCTTCAACCCGCCGATGAACAAGCGCAGCGGCGCCTTCGAGCGCATCGACCACAACCCGCTGGATCGCATCGACCTCAACCCCGAAGAATGGCTGTGCTACCCGGCCAAGGTCGGCTCGCTGCTGATCATGATTTACTTCAGCAACCACTTCTTCGAGCTGGGCTTTTCACTGTGTAACCTGTTCGAGCTGGCCGATGACGAGGACCTGGAACGCAAACCAGACGCCATCTACCTGTATGGTATTCCCCAGGACGACGTGCGCGCCCCCAGCGGCAACGCTACCGTGTTCTACGACGACACCGAGAACGACATCCTCATCGGTTTCGTGCCCGGGCGCAACGAGTTCGGTTACTTCGGCTACGTCAAGAAGATGATCCTCACCCTGCACAATATCAAGATGATGAAGATGGGCAAGATGCCCTACCACGGCGCCATGGTGCACATCAAGCTGCACAACGCCCGGGCCTTCAACGTGTTGATGATGGGCGACACCGGGGCGGGGAAATCCGAGACGCTGGAGGCGCTGCGCGGCATCGCCTCGGACGAGGTGGAGGACATCATCATCATCGCCGACGACATGGGCTCGATCGACATCGCCCCGGATGGCACGGTACTGGGCTACGGCACCGAGACCGGCGCCTTCGTGCGCCTGGACGACCTGCAGCCCGGCTACGCCTTCGGCCAGATCGACCGCACCATCATCATGAGCCCCAACCAGACCAACGCCCGCGTGGTGCTGCCGGTGACTACCTACGAGGAGATCACCAAGGGCTACCCGGTCGATTTCATCCTGTACGCCAATAACTACGAAGAGATCGATGAGGACCACCCCATCATCCAGCGCATGGAGACCCCCGAGGAGGCGCTCACCGTCTTCCGCGAGGGCACGGTGATGTCGAAAGGCACCACCACCACCACCGGCCTGGTGCACACCTATTTTGCCAACGTCTTCGGCCCCCACCAGTACCGGGCCATGCACGACCAGATCGCCCACCGCTTCTTCGAGGCCTTCTTCCAGCAGGGTATCTTCGTCGGGCAGATGCGCACCCGCCTGGGCATCGCCGGCATGGAACATTCCGGCCCAGAAGAATCGGCCCGCGCCCTGCTGGCCACGTTACGCCAACACGCCGAAACCGGCACGGCCGCTCCGAAATAGTTTTATAATCGTAACTACTCACCCCCAAAATCGGGATTCTTTGCGCTAACGGCTGAGCGGTTACTTATCATCAATATATATCCACGTACGAATGCGTTGGTCTCCGGCAGTCCTCTGCCGGGGGCCGGCGACTTTCGATTCAAATCTCAAGTCCATTTCCCAACAAGGAGTGCTGCCATGAGCGTTTCCCAGATCGACTTTCGCGCCCTATCGCGGGCCGAAATGGCCGGTTATATCCAATCGACTCAGATCCAGCCGAACCTGACCCGCGCCGAAATCACGGCCCACATCGAAGCCTGCGCTCGTTACCAGTTCAACGCCGCCATGATCGCCATGTGCTGGGTGCCGCTGGCCTGCGAGATCTTGAAAGGTACGCCGGTGAAAGTGGCTACCTTCTTTGGGTTCGCCATGGGCAACGAGAGCCTGGGGGGGAAAGTAGCTCTGATGCAGGAATGCCGCCGCCTGGGCGCCGAAGAGGTGGATTACGCCCCCAACATGGGCTATTTCCTCTCCGGCATGTACGACGAGTTCCGCCAGGAGGCTGCCGAGCTGGTCAAGGCGGCCGAGGGCATGCCGGTCAAGGTCATGCTCCAGACCGGATTCCTCCCCGACGACGAACACAAACGCCAGGCGGCCCGCCTGTTGGACGAAGGCGGGGTGCAGTGGGTCAAGAACTCCAGCGGCGGCTGGGCCCCCGGGGCCACCCCGGCCACGCCCGAGGACATCCGCCTGCTGCGCGCCGCAGTCAGCCCGCGCTGCAAGGTGAAGGCATCCGGCAAGATCAACGGCTACGAGACGGCCGTCTCGCTGCTGGAGGCCGGCGCCGAGCTGCTCGGCACCAGCTCCGGCCCGCAGATTTTGCAGGGCCTGGAGATGGCCCAGAGCGAATATTGATTCCCCGCCCACAGGTGCGGCCGAATCGGTAGGGCCACAATTAACTGTGGCCGCCTGATGATGCCCATCCCCCCAGGCGCACTCCCACGTGGGTGTGCCCGGGGGGATGGCTGGTTTAAGCGCCGGCTGCCAGGATTCCCCCTGGACGCCGGGTAAATTTGGATTATAATAAATAAACAGACATCTGTTTATTTATTGGAGGGATATGGCTCGTACGGTCAAACCAGAAGAATATGCACAAAAGCGTAACCAGATCGTGGAAGTCGCCATGCAGCGGATGATGTTCAAGGGCTTCCACAACCTGGCCATCCGCGAGATCCTCGACGAGATCCACATCTCCAGTGGCGCATTCCACCATTACTTCGAGTCACGTGACGCTCTGCTGGACGCCATTCTCGAGCGCATCATGCAAATATCGGAAAAAGAACTCCTTCCCCTCACCCACGACCCACACCTGAGCGCCATGCAGAAGCTTACAGGCTTTTTCACCACGCTGGACCGGATACGTGTGGATCGCAAAGAGGACGTGGCCCGTCTCAACCGGGTCTGGTTCGCCGACGAAAATGCCAACGTGCGCAAGAAAATGGATGAAGCCGTCCTGGCGCACCGCGCCCCGTTGCTCAACCAGATCGTCCGACAGGGGGTACAAGAAGGTGTGTTCACCACGGAGCATCCCGAGCATTCAGGCGAAGTGATCCTGTCGCTGCTGAATGGCATGGGCAGCGCCCATATCAGGTTATTGAACCAGGCCATCCAGGAGCAGGATGAAGCCTGCATCGGAGAGATTGCAGACGAAATTATTGACGTATATCGCGCTTTTATGACCGCGGTTGAACGTGTGCTGGGCGCACCCGCGGACAGCCTCGGCCAGATCGATACCGGCCTGGCGAGGTTGTGGGTCAACACAGTCCGCGAGATCCGCTAGAAAAAGGAAAAAAGACAACATGTTTCTCGAAGTATCTAACCTCAAAAAAAGCTACACCACCGGCCCGGTGGTCACTCAAGTGCTCAATGACGTGAGCATGCACCTGGACGCAGGCGATATCGGTGTCATTCTCGGCCCATCCGGTTCGGGCAAATCGACCCTGATGAACATCATCGGCGGCATCGACCGCGCCGACAGCGGCCGGGTCAGCGTGGACGGGATCGAGGTCACCCAGCTGAACGATGACCGCCTGACGGATTACCGCCGCGGGCACATTGGCTTTGTCTTCCAGTTCTACAACCTGGTGCCGAACCTCACCGTGGGCGAAAATATTGAGGTGGTTTCCAACATAAGCAAATCGCCGCTCGACCCCGGCGAAGTCCTGGCTGCAGTGGCCATCCAAGATAAAAAAGACCGCTTCCCCAGGGAGCTGAGCGGCGGCGAGCAGCAGCGCGTCTCCATCGCCAGGGCGGTGATCAAAAACCCCAGGCTGCTGCTGTGCGATGAACCCACCGGCGCACTGGATTATGCGACCTCCCGCAGTATCTTACAACTTCTCCAGCAGGTGAATCGGGCATACGGGACGGCCATTTTGATGGTCACGCACAATACGGCCATCGCAGCCATGGCGAAGCGGGTATTCAAACTGCGCAGCGGGGAAATCGTGGAAGAGACGGTCAATCAGAGCACAGTTGCGGCGGAAAGGATTGAATGGTAATGGCTCTGTTCCGCAAAATCCTCCGCACCATGCTGGCCAACAAGCCCCAATATCTTGGGGCATTCTTCATGGTGCTCATCAGCAGTATGTTGATGGTGGGCATGACAACCGTAGCAGACAACCTGGGCATTCTATTTGACAATTTCTCCACCCACAACTTGCTCGGAGACGCAGAATTCACTACGGCCTCTGAGATCGATATCGATGCCCTGGAAAGCCGGGATAATGCCATCATCGAAAAGAGCAGCGTGGTCGATTATGAATTAAAGCCCGGTCAGACGCTGAGGATCTTTTCCGCGAACGACAAAGTCAATCTTCACGCAGTCATCGAAGGAAAAGATCTGGATGAGAATGATATTCTCATCGACCCCTTATTTGCCGCCGCCAATGACCTGAAAATCGGCGACGCTTTAACCATCGGCGGGAAAAATTATATGATCTCGGGGATCATGGTCCTTCCAAATTACATCTATATCGTGCGCTCGAAGGAGGAAATGATCAACGATCCGAAAGCTTTCGGCATTGCCGTTTTAAGCCAGGCGGACCTGGACAGCCTGCCCGGTAAAACCGATTTTTACGCCGTGCGATATAACAACCGGGCGGACATACACCCGCAGGAGGTCCAGTTCAAGAACGATCTGGTGGCCCAGGGTGTTGAAATTACCGGCTGGGAAAGCACCGAAAACAACAGCAAGGTCACCGTTGTCGACCTGGAAGTCCACACCCTGTCGACCATGAGCAAAGCCATCCCCGGCATGTTGCTGGCGCTCTCCATCATCCTCATCGGCATCCTGCTCCGAAGGATGATCCAGCGAGAGTCCACCGTGATCGGCACCTTGTATGCCCTGGGCTTCCGCAAAGCAGAACTGCTGCGCCATTACCTGATCTTCCCGCTGCTCATTGCGGGCTCAGGCGGTTTGGTGGGTGCGCTGCTTGGCATGGCGATGGTGAGGCCGATGCTCGACTTTTTAATGACGGCATTCACCATGCCCGTGGCATCTTACCACTACAATTGGGCTCTCTCGATCGCCGGTGTATTGACTCCTGCAATCGTCCTTTGCCTGGCATCCTATTTCGTCATCCTGCGGATGCTGCACGCTTCCCCGGCAGAGCTGATGAAAGGCGCAAGAGGGTCGGAAAAGCCAAACTTTATCGAACGGGCCTTGAACCTGGAACGGTTCAGTTTTTACGCCAAGTTTCAGATCCGGGAGCAGGTGAGAAGCCTGTCGCGCACGGGTTTCCTGCTGTTCGGCGTCATCGTAGCCACGAGCCTGCTGCTATATGGGCTTACCCTGCAAAGCTCCCTGGACTATATGCTCAACGAAGGCATCGCGGCCCTCTACAACCTGAAGTACGAATATGTCTTCAATCAACTGCAATCGAAAGAGCCGCCCGCGGGGTTTGAACAGTTCAATGCCACCTACGTCACCCCGCAGCAGGATCGCAGTTCCAACTTTTACCTGGTAGGGGCGCTGCCCGACAGCACCCGGCTGAGGCTCAAAGACATTTCTGGCAACAAATTGGTTCCCGACCAGGTAATTATGACGAAAGTCCTGGCCGATAAGCTGAAAGTGGGCGCCGGGGACGTCCTGCCCGTCACCGGCGACGACGATCTACAAGCTTATACGCTCAGGATCGACGCGGTGGCCGATTCGGCAGCCGGGGAATTCGTGTTCATGCCCCTCGATCGTTTTAACCAGATGCTTGGAATGCCCGCCGGTTCATATATTGGCATTTGGGGAGACGAGCAGCTGACCTTCCCGGAAGGCGCCATCCGCAGCACGAAATCCATGGAGGCCATCGCCGCAGGGATCAAAAACCTCATCAGCCAGACCAACGTCCTGGTTTATACCCTGACGATATCCGCTTTTATCCTGGGCCTGATCATTCTCTTCCTGGTTACCGGGATGATCATCGAGGAAAACAGGGCCACCATTTCACTGTTCAAGGTGCTGGGATACCGGCCGAATGAAGTGAACCGATTAATCCTGGACAGTAACACCATCGTCGTGGTCGTCGGTTACATCATTGGCGTTCCGGTGCTGATCGCATCTGTATCCGCATTGATGCAGAGCCTGGCAGGCAGTATGCAGATGACCATCCCAACCCGGTTGAACGCCGGGTACATGCTGCTGGGATTTGTGGTCGTGATGTTCACCTATCAGGTGGCCAAATTGCTCAGCAAGAAAAAGGTCAATGCCATCCCCATGAGCGAAGCTCTCAAAGCCGGGATGGAGTAGCCCCGGCTCTTTTCTGGGGGTTTCCACAAGAGTGCGATCGCCAACCGCCGCGGCCGGTGATCCGGCCGCGGCGCTGATTCTCCCGCCGGTTGCCCCGCCCCGGTTAAGGTACAATAACGTTATTCTCGGACGTCAACACAACCCTGGGGAGGAAAAAACGTATGACGAACATCCGTGTGGGTGTGCTGGTACAGCCCCAGCACACGACCTGGCCTGCGTATGCGGCCGCGGTACAACGGGTCGAGGCGCTGGGCGTCGACACCATCTGGACCTGGGACCATTTCTTTCCGTGCTGGGGCGACCCGGAGGGCAGCAGCTTCGAGGGCTGGTCCTTGCTGACCGCCATGGCCGTCCTGACCCGGCGCGCCGAGGTCGGCTGTATGGTGACCTGCAATTCGTACCGCAATCCCAATTTGTTGGCCGATATGGCCCGCACCGTGGATCACATCAGCGCCGGGCGGCTCATCCTGGGCATTGGCGCCGGCTGGTTCGAACGCGATTATCAGGCTTACGGGTACGCCTTCGAGCCTCCCGCCGGGCGGCTCAAGGCGCTGGAGGAGAACCTGGCCACCATCCGGGGGCGCTGGCCGCTGCTGGTCCCGCCGCCCACGCGCCCGATTCCCGTGCTGGTCGGCGGCGGGGGGGAGAAGGTGACCCTGCGCCTGGTGGCCCGCTACGCCGATATCTGGAACGGTTTCGGCCCGGCCGAGGAGTATGGCCGCAAGAACCAGATCCTGGACGCGTGGTGCCGCCAGATTGGCCGCGACCCGGATGAGATCGAGCGCTCCATCACCGTGGACGTGCAGGACGTGCCCGCCGGGCTGGACGAAAGCCGCGCCGCCGGGGCGACGCACCTGGTCATGCGCATGGGCGATCCGTGGGATTTCACCCAGGTCGAGCGCCTGGTGGCCTGGCGCGAGCAGCAGAACCAATAAAGGGGTCCGCCCGGGG
>JAAZNB010000444.1 GCA_012798515.1 Chloroflexota bacterium | reverse complement strand
TGGCCAACTACCAGCTGGCCATCTACTATCCGCCGGGCTGGATCCTATACGGGTTGGCATGGTTGGGGGGCGTGCCATGGATGGCCTGGGGGCACACGTTACTGGTGGTGCTCCACCTGGGTTGGGCCGGGCTGGGGATGGTCAAGCTGGCGGCAGACCTGGGGGTGAAGCCATTCGGCAGGGTGATTGCGGCCCTGGCGTTCGCGTTAAGCGGCTACCTGATTGCCCGGGCGGGTTTCTTTTCGATGATCTGGACGGCAGCGTGGTTCCCGTGGGTGATTTTATATGCCAGCCAGATTGGTGCTCCGTTAAGCGATCGGGCCAGCAAAACAGGCGGTATATCGATCCGCCTGGTGTTGTCATTAGCCATGATGCTGCTGGCAGGGCATGCTCAGCTAAGCTGGTACATCCTGATCTTTACGGGGGCCTGGGTGTTGGTGGGCGCCGGGATGCAAGGCGGTTGGCGCCGTGCGGGGCCTGCGGTGGGCCTGTTGATCTTGTGCGGGCTGTTGGCAGGAGTCCTGGCCGGAGCGCAGCTGGCGCCGACGGCAGAATATCTGCTCCAATCCCAACGTTCATCTGCCGTGGATTATCAAACAGCGCTATCGTATTCATTCTGGCCGTGGCGATGGGTCACCCTGGTTGCGCCGGATTTCTTTGGGAATCCCGGTCTCGGTGATTACAGCGGCTATGCCAGTTATTGGGAAGATGCAACCTACATCGGCGTGTTGCCGTTCATCCTGGCCGTAGCAGCGATATTCCGCACCCTGTCCGGTAAAGGTAAAGGAGCCCAACACCGCTACAAACCGCTGACGCTTTTTCTACTAGGAATGAGCGCGGTGGGGATCCTGCTGGCCATGGGAAAGTTTACTCCTGTGTTCCCATTCTTATATCAGCATGTGCCTACCTTCCGCCTGTTCAACGCGCCGGCCCGATTTTTGATCTGGTTCGTGTTTAGCCTGGCGCTCCTGGCAGGCATGGGAGCCGATGGGCTGAAGCGGCCCACCGGGCGGGCGCTGTACTGGTCCCGCCTGGCAACCATGGGGGGATTGGCGGTGACGGTGGGCGCCCTGATTGCCTGGTTGACTATGGGGGAGGTCGGGCCTACTTTCATCCGAGCCACGGCGATGGCCGGAGTATGGGCCCTGGGGGCAGGGCTGTTGATCCTGTTCAATCCTGAGCCGGACGAGCGGCGGGTGTATTGGTGGCAGGCTGGTGTGGTGATCTGGATCAGTCTCGACCTGCTGGTGGCAAACTGGTCCATCACGCCCGCCACAGATGCCCAATTTTACGCACCAGAAAGCATCGCTCGTGCCCGGGCTGACCTGGAGATTCCCCCGGGACGCTACTACCTGAGCCCCTCGGCCGATTACGATCTGAAATATCGCCGTTTCATCCGTTTTTCGGATTACCGGCCTATCGAGGATGTCACCCACCTGCTGACAGCAGGTATCCCGAACTTGAATCTACTTGAGACGCGGGCCAGCGCCAATAATTTCGACCCACTGGTGCCAGAACGATACGCGAAATGGATGGAATACCTCGACCGGCTTCCCAGAGCGGCGGCGTTACCGTGGTTGCAACACATGGGTGTTACTTCTACTCTGGAGATTGATCTTCAAACACCTTTAGGCATCCGGGTGAGCCCGGTGGAAGGCAGCCACCGGGTGCAGTGGTATCCATGCAGTCGTTTTGCCGGGGATGAAGAAACCGCGTGGGCGATGATGGTGGAAAAGATGGAATCCGGCAGTGCAAGGCGGGATGAGTTGATCGTCGAAAGCCCGGATTTAGAAAAAACAACGACGGATTGCCGCCCCACAACGCCACCCCGCCTGGAGTTGCACGATGAAACTATGGACAGTCTACAAATAGAGGTGGAGACAGATCTGCCCGGGTTCGTGTTGATTGCGAACACATATTACCCGGGTTGGACGGCGTGGATCGATGGCCAACAAACCCAACTGGTCCGGGGAGATTACCTGTTTATGGCAGTATACGTACCGGAAGGTATACACACGGTCAGCCTGATGTACCGGCCCCTTTCGCATTGGATCGGTCTGGCGTTGAGTGCGGCCGGGTTAGCCGGGCTGCTTTTGGTCGTATACAAACGCAGAAAGCAGTTAAAATAATGGTACGTGCTCATGAAAATAGATCTGTCTGTTTTCAAGAGGTGTTTATGGTGGATTTTATGGGTGGGGGAAATGATCTCTGTGTGTGGAGAAAATGATGGAATTAAAAGTGGTTGACATCCAGAGTTTTGCCGACCGGATTTTGCACAACATGGAAAAAGTAATCGTAGGCAAATCCGAGACTCTGGAGATGGTGGTGATTGGATTGTTATGCCAGGGGCACATCTTGATCGATGACGTGCCTGGCGTGGGTAAAACGATGCTGGCGCGCAGCCTGGCTCGCTCGATTGGCGGCGACTTCAGCCGGATTCAATTTACCCCGGATATGCTGCCCAGTGATGTTACCGGAGTGTCGATTTTTAACCAGGTCAACCGGATGTTCGAATTCCGTCCCGGGCCGATTATGGCGCAAATTGTGCTGGCGGATGAGATCAACCGGGCGACGCCCAAAACGCAATCGGCGTTATTGGAAGCTATGGAAGAACGCCAGGTGACTGTGGATGGGATAACTCATCCACTGCCACAACCGTTCATGGTCATGGGTACGCAGAACCCAATCGAATACGAGGGCACGTTTCCGTTACCTGAAGCGCAATTAGACCGTTTTCTGCTGCGGGTGAAGCTGGGATATCCTTCGTTGACCGATGAGATCCGCGTGTTAGAAATCCAGCAGATCCGCCATCCCATCTATGACATCGAAGCGGTCATTGACATTGCAGAGCTGCTCCAGGTCCAGGAAACAGTCAAGAGCGTGTACGTGTCACAAGGAGTGAAGCGCTACATCGTCGAGCTGGTCCGTTCCACCCGGGAGAGCAATGATATCTACCTGGGCTCCAGTCCGCGCGGCAGCCTGGCGTTGTTCCGCGCCACACAGGCCCGGGCGGCGTTGGACGGCAGGGATTACGTCTTACCTGACGACGTGAAAAGTCTGGCTGAACACGTCCTTTCTCACCGGTTGATCATGGAGCCAGCGGCCCGGCTGCGGGATATTGACGCTGAGCTGGTTATCGGAGACATATTAAAAATGTTGCCTGTACCGGGCGGTGAGCTCAGACAGCGAGTTTGATCATTCATTATGATCGAAATCAGGCCCACATTTTGGGGAGTGGTCAGTATCCTGGCGATAGCCCTGGCGGGGGTATTTATTACCAATGGGCAGGCGCCGATCTTTTTTCGCATGGCTTACCTGTGCGTGGGTTTGATTTTGGTGTCCTGCCTGTGGACGCTGCTGGCGATCCGGGGCTTGCACATACAACGAACCGCGCGCGGGCTACGCCAGCAAGTTGGTCACGTCTTCGAAGAACGCTTTAAATTGATCAATACATTTGCGTTTATTCGTCCCTGGGTGGAAGTACGCGACCTTTCAGCTTTGCCAGGCATTGGGGGATCGAAAGTCATGGCCGTCTCGCGGCGAGGCGAACAACGAGGATATACGTCTTACACGCTGTTGAAGGAACGTGGCTGCTTTGACCTGGGCCCGACCGAAATTGCTACCGGTGATCCTTTTGGACTATTTGCATACCGGAAGAAGTTTGAAAAGACCCATGAGATACTGGTGTTGCCCTTCATTGTGGAATTGCGAAAATTTCCCTTTGCCCCGGGCGTTTTGACCGGCGGCAAGGCAGATCGCAAACGAACGACAGAGATTACCCCCCATGCGGCCTCTGTTCGCGATTATGCGCCCGGGGATTCTTTGAACCGCATTCACTGGCCGACTACGGCGCGCCGGGATCAATGGATGGTCAAAGAATTTGACCAGGACCCTCACTCGGACGTTTGGATCTTCCTGGATGCGGAAAAACGAATTCATTATCGCGCTGAGGAAGAAGGAGAGGATACCGGTGCGGCTACCCAGCTGTGGATGATGCGGCAACGTTCGGGTACCCGTATTCCGGCGGACTCCTTTGAATACGTCGTCAGTGCGGCAGCCTCGATTGGGAGATATTTCTTAAACAGGGGCCAACCGGTTGGCCTGGTGTGTAATGGGCAAAACACGTTGATCTTTCAGGCAGAACGTGGAGAACGCCAGCAACGCAAGATCCTGGAAAGCCTGGCCTATCTACAAAGCAGCGGCCGGCTACCGCTGTTAGGGCTTGTCAATTCACAGGCTGTGCACATTCCGCGTGGAAGTACGGTGATCCTGGTGACGGCTTCGGGCGATACCGGCCTGTTAAATGCAATGGATACGCTGTTACACCGGAGTCTTAAGCCGGTCGTCATCCTGGTGGACCCGGTCACATTTGGCGCAGCCTACGGAATCGAGGCGCTGCATATGGCCTTGGAAGCCCGCCAGATCCCTGTGGCAGTGCTCAAAAATGGCGTATCCATTCAGGAAACTTTAGAAAAGCAATTTGTCGCCAATTCGGGGTAAAAAGTCTATCGGGCGGCTTCAGGGGTGTCATCCATGGAATACATGATTATGGCCTGGGAGCATCCCCGGACCGGTGACCGGCTTCAGAATGCGGATTATCGTTGAGCAACTCGATGGCGTGGGGCAAAATCGGCAGGATGGCGTCCAGATTCTGCACGGCCGCTTTGGGGGAACCGGGTAAATTTACAATAACCGTCTGACCGCGAATTCCAGAAACGCCTCGAGATAGGGCGGCGTGATAGGTGATTTTGAGACTTTCCAGGCGCATCAGTTCGGATAGACCGGGCGCGGCGCGTTGAATGACACCCTGGGTGGCTTCGGGGGTAGTGTCACGGGGAGAAAACCCTGTGCCGCCTGTGGTCAAAATCAAGTCCACCTGGTGCACGTCTGACCACTCAATGAGTATGTCCTGGATTATTTGCGGATCGTCGGGGACGACGGCGCTAAAAGTCACTTCCCAGCCCTCGGCGTGGACACGCTCGATCAGCAAGGGACCAGAAGCGTCTGCCCGTTCACCACGGGAGGTGCGGTCTGAGACTGTGAGTATCGCAACCCGGATGGTCATGGTGGTAATTTTATCGGTCCGAATGGATCGCATGCAGCAGGTTGATCAATTCTTCCGGCATATAGGGCTTGAGCAGAAAAGAATTGGCGCCACCGCGCAGGCATTCTTCCTGAAGGTTCTCACCGGAACTCATGATAACGTGCAAATCATGGAGCTCGC
>JAAZNB010000053.1 GCA_012798515.1 Chloroflexota bacterium | reverse complement strand
GCTGGCCAGTGAAATTGTGGCGTTCTGTGAGCCTTCAGGGGGATGATGTGAGGGATGAAATTGTGGGCCGTTATTCCAGTCAAACCATTTCAGCAAGGCAAATCCCGGCTTACTGCTGTGTTGCGGGAAGAACAACGCAGTCAGTTAAACCAGATTCTGTTAGAGAATACGCTTACTATTGTGGGGCAAGCTGCGCACATTAACAATATCGTGGTGATCAGCCGCGATTCAAAAGTTCTCGATACCGCCAGGGCTTATACACAATGGACGATCTATGAACAGACCAGCCAGGGATTAAACGCGGCTCTGTCAACGGCTGCTCAGTTTGTGGTGAAGCAAGGCGGTGATCAAATCTGCGTGCTGCCGACCGATTTACCCCTGTTGACATCCGGAGATGTCGATGCGTTTGTGAGTTTGGCCAACGAGGAACCGGAGATCGTCATTGCCCCGGACCGGAAACGTGACGGCACCAATGCGCTCCTGATGAATCCGGTGGGTGTAATTCCGTTCAGCTTTGGAAGGAAATCCTTCACCAGGCACCTGGAACACGCCCGGCTCCAGCACGCCAGATCGGCAGTGTATGAAAAGCCTTCCATGGGTTTTGATCTGGATCTGCCAGAGGACCTGGAATGGTTGAAATTGAATAACCCTGAGGACCGGTTGTCCGAACGTTCGCATTGTGCTGAAATTTCGAACCTACTCAAAGAATTTCTGGAGGAACTATGACCGAACGAGTTGCACTGTATCTGCAAGATGCTCATGATCTTCGAGATGGCCTGGATTATGTTCGTTATGCCGAACAACGCGGGTTCGAAGCCGTCTGGCAGGCAGAAAGCCGTCTGGTCCGGGACGCAATCGTACCCATGGCCGCATACGCGGCGGTGACAGAACGTTTAAAGGTTGGGTCTGGGGTAATCAACAATTGGACCCGCAATATCGGTTTGCTGGCGGCCACATTTTTAACCCTGGATGATCTGGCGCCCGACCGCATCATTTGTGGCATTGGCGCCTGGTGGGATCCGTTGGCGCGCAACGTGGGTATCGAGCGTAAGAAACCTCTGGCGGCAATGCGCGATACGGTTACCGTGTTGCGCAAGCTTTTGAACATGGAGCGGGTTACGTATCACAGCGACTTCATCCATGTTGACAACATTGAGCTGGATGTAGTGCATGGCCGGCGTGAGCCGCGTAACGTACCGATTTTCATCGGCGCAACCGGGGACAAAATGATGGAAATGACGGGCGAGATTGCCGATGGCGCCGTATTGAATTATTGTGTTGCCCCAGAATACAACCTGAAGGCGCTCGACCTGTTAGATAAAGGTGCCAAGAGCTCTGGGCGCCGGGTAGACGATATCGACCGCCCGCAGCTGGTGGTGTGCTCGGTGGATATGGACCACGAGCGGGCCATCGATACCACACGTGGCCTTCTGACACAATACCTGGCGCAGCAACCGCACATTGCGCATGCCTCCGGCGTCTCGATGGACGTCGTGGAGCAGATCCAGGCCATTTTGGGGTGGCCGGCGACCAATGAACAGATTCAAAAAGCCAAGCACCTTGTTCCTGATGAACTTATTCACCGGATTACGGCTTCGGGCACGCCTGATGAAGCGCGCGCCAAAGTGGCTGAATACCGGCGCAATGGCTGTACCTGCCCGATCCTGTATCCCGTGGGTGGCGACGTCAAACTTTTGATCGACACGTTTGCGCAGCCATGAAAAAACAGGCCAGTGGTCGCTTCTGTTTTGTGTGCGGGGTCGAAAACGCTTCCGGATTGGGAATTGTTTTCTATGAAACTGGGGCCGGAGAGGTGTCAGCCGAGGTTGTCGTCCCGGACCATTTTCAGGGATACCCCGGCATTGTACATGGCGGGGTCATTGCGGCAATGCTCGATGAGGCCGCCGGGCGTTGTTTTATGCAAGGCGATCCACCGCGTTGGAAGGTAACGGCAAAGTTGAGCATTCGTTACCGCAAGCCCGTGCCTACCGGCGAGCCTTTGAAGTTGTTGGCTACAGTGAAAAACGATCTTGGCATGATTGCCACTGCCACCAGTAGTTTGTATGATCAGGGTGGCCGGTTGTTGGCTGAAGCAGAGGTGACGCTTGCCGATATGCCGCAGGATTTGTTGGAGAATTCCCCGGCAGGACCGGAAGATTGGAAAGTATATCCGGACGAGGGAGGGAGCTCATGATCAATGAATATTACCGTCCTAAGGACCTGGATGAAGCCTACCGGCTGTTGAGTCGCAAGACGCCCAGCACGCGCCCCCTGGGTGGGGGGACCCAATTGAGTAGAGACCACAGCGCCGAACCGGTGGCGGTGGTAGATTTGCAAGCGTTGGGGCTGGATGACATCGTACGCACAGGTGAACAGCTTAGGGTTGGCGCTACTACAACGCTACAGGCGTTTTACCAAAGTGATACGGTTCCGGAAATGTGGCAAGAGATTGCCCGGCGGGAAGCTGCCTTGAATAAGCGTAACGCGGCTACGGCTGCCGGTACCCTGGCCAGCGGGGATGGACGGTCCTGGTGGGCAAACGCCATGCTGGCGGTGGATGCCCGGCTGGTATGGTTGCCGGGTGAAATCGAGCAAGCCTTTGGAGATTGGCTGCCACTACGAAACCAGCCGCCAGCCGCTGGTTTGCTTATTTCCCGGATCGTGCTTCCCCTGAACGTGCAGCTGTTTTATGACTCTGTCGAAAGAACCCCGGCCAGCCCACCCGAGCTGGTTGTAATGATGGCGCGCTGGCCATCCGGAAGGTCACGCGTGGTACTGGGTGGATATGCTGCCCACCCAATCTTGATTCTGGATGGGCCAGACGCAGCGGGAGCCGAGCAAATTATACAAAATGCGTGTAGCCAATTAGGCAATATCGATATATCCTATTCACAATCTATAAGTAAAACACTCATTCACCGGCTTATCCAGCAGAGTGAGGCGAACCAATGAATATTCTTGTGACCATCAATGGAGACCGGCAGCAATGGAACATTGCCCCCGGCGATTTGTTATTGGATACCCTGCGCGAACAAGGATACCTGAGCGTCAAATCCGGTGGGTGTGATCATGGGGAGTGCGGCGCCTGTACGATCCTGTTGGATGGGAAGCCGGTAAATTCATGCACGATGCTGTCTGCTCAAGCCGATGGTCACCAGATCGAGACCATCGACAGCGTAGGACTGCATCCGGACCACGGGTGGTTGAAACAGAAAGGGTTTCACGTCCTCCAGCAGACGTTCATAGCCAATGGCGCTATCCAATGCGGTTACTGTACCCCGGCAATGATCCTGGCCGCCAAAGCATTGATAGAAAAAGAGCCCAACCCAACTGAGGAACAGGTACGCCAGGCGCTCTCTGGGGTGTTGTGCCGCTGCACCGGTTACGTGAAACCGGTGCAGGCTGTCCTGCGGGCTGCCGCAATCTTGCGCGGCGAAGAGATTCCCCCCGTCGATGGCGAAGAATACGTTTTACCCCTGGAAGAGATAGGGCCGCAAGACGGGAAGGATTTGGACGACACCTCTACGGAAACCGGGGGACTGCGCACCGAAACAAAGACCCATCCGGTTCTGACTACCCAACCGGAGGTAAAACAATTCCACCAGGTGGGGAAACCCGAACCCAAAGTCGATGCAGTCAAGCTGGCCCAGGGAAAGCCGGCTTTTACGGCGGACATTGAAATGCGCGGCATGCTCATCGCCAAGGTACTACACAGCCCAATTGCCCACGCGCGCATCAAACGCATCGATACCAGCCGGGCCAGGGCACTACCGGGTGTCGCCGCAGTGTTGACCTGGCAAGATATTCCGCGAGTGGCTTATTCTACGGCTGGCCAGTCAGATCCTATACCGGGTCCCCTGGATACCTTCTCGTTGGATCAAAGAGTCCGTTTCGTCGGCGACCGGGTCGCTTTCGTAGCGGCGGAAACCGAGCAAATCGCATACCAGGCGCTCAAGTTGATCGATGTAGAATACGAACCCCTACCGGCCTTGTTCGACCCACGCCAGGCGATGGAGAATCCTCCGGTAATTCTACATGACGAACCAGAGTACGTGAACTTTGCTGATTCTGACCCACAGAAAAACCTGGCGGCTCAAATTCGCATCGATATTGGCGATGTGGAAAAAGGTTTCAGCGAAGCGGACCTGGTGGTCGAGGGCGATTATGAAGTGCCCAAAGTACAGCAGGCGCACATTGAACCCCACGTAGTAGTGACCTACTGGGATGAAGACGACCGCCTGGTCATCCGCACCAGCACCCAGGTGCCATTCCACGTGCGCAGAATGATCGCTCCCATCCTGAAACTGCCGGTCAAGCGCATCCGGGTAATCAAACCGCGCGTTGGGGGTGGATTCGGCGGCAAACAAGAGATGCTCATCGAGGACGTGGCTGCCCATCTGACCATTGCCACCGGGCGGCCGGTCAAGTTCGAATACACCCGTGAAGAAGAATTCACCGCAGCTCGCTCGCGGCACCCTATGCTGATCCACATGAAGACTGGCGTCAAACGGGACGGCACGATCACAGCCAACGAAATGTACTGCCTGACCGATACCGGGGCATATGGATGCCATGCCCTGACGGTTACCGGCAACACCGGGCATAAAGCCATGGCGATCTACGTGGGCGATGGTCCCTATCGGAAATCTCCCAATATTCGTTTCTATGCCGATATCGTGTATACCAACCACCCGCCGGCCGGAGCGTATCGCGGCTATGGTGTCCCGCAGGGTTTCTGGGCCGTAGAACGGCACATGGAAAACATCGCCCGCCAGTTGAAGCTCGACCCGATCGAAATGCGCCTGAAAAATGCTATCCGACCGGGTGAACTGCACCCGTTCTCGACTGCCTGGAGTGAAGGCCGTGAACCGCGCCCCGAGGTCATCCATACGGTGGGTATTGAGGAGTGTGTCCGCCAGGGGAAGGCCCTGATCGGGTGGGATGAGAAATTCAACAATCCCGATTGGCATAAAGTCGCCGGGAAGCCCTATCTGAAACGGGGGATCGGCATCGCCACTGTGATGCAGGGAACGGCCATCCCTTACCTGGACATGGGTGGGGCCAGTATCAAAATGAACGATGACGGGTCGTTCAACCTGTTGATCGGGGCGACCGACCTGGGTACAGGCTCGGATACCATCCTCGCCCAGATGGCAGCAGAAGTATTGGGGGTGCCGGTAGAGGATATCCTGGTATATTCTTCGGATACAGACTTTACCCCCTTCGACAAAGGGGCTTATGCCTCCAGCACGACCTACATCTCTGGAACGGCCGTGGTCCGAGCGGCTCAAAAGGTGGCAGAACGGATCCGTCTACGGGCCGCCCGGCTGTTCGACATGGACAGCGACGATGCGGATGAGATCCGCCTGGAGAACAAAACGGCAATTGCCCCGGATGGCAGAACGGTCAGCCTGGCAGATATTGCCCTGGAAACGCTGCACCACGAAGATCAGGAACAAATCATGGAGGTAGCTTCCTACGTCTCACCTTCCTCTCCACCGCCATTTGCAGCCCAATTTGCAGAAGTCACGGTGGATACCGAGACGGGCAAAGTCGTGGTCGACCGGTTGGTCATGGCGGTCGACTCCGGGGTGATCATCAATCCGGTCACGGCCTCTGGACAGATCGAAGGCGGCATGGTCCAGGCGTTGGGATACGGCGTATGTGAGGAGATGACCTACGATTCCCAAGGCCGGGCCAATGAGCGGAACCTGGTCGATTATCACATTTACCGGGCAGATGAAATGCCGCAACTGCAGAGCTTCTTCGTCCAATTCTACGAACCGACCCACCCGTTTGGCGCCAAAGCTGTTGCCGAGATCCCCCTGGATGGATCGGCCCCGGCCGTCGGCAATGCCATTTTGGATGCCTGTGGAGCAGACCTCAGAGTGATCCCGGCAACGCCAAAACGCGTGTGGGAAGCGCTTAATCCTGCTACAATAAAGGCTGATTGAACATTCACAGCAGATTGATCAAAGAGGTTTAAGTACTTATGCCTACCCCGATCTATGTCATCGGGCACGTAAATCCAGATACTGATTCCATTGCTGCTGCTCTCGGGTATGCCTGGCTACTTCGAGAAAGAGATGGGTTAGATACCTTGGCTGCCCGTGCCGGAGCCGTAAATCCACAGACATCATGGGTATTAAAATACCTTGGCTTAGAAACGCCCGTGCTCCTTGCTGATGCGTCACCTCGCTTCGAATCGGTGATGCGACGATTAGACACCACCACACCGGAACGACCTCTGCACGAAGCCTGGAGTATTGCTACCCGGACCGGTGGCATTGCCCCGATCCTCAATCACGATGGAACCCCCTATGGACTGGTCACAGGGCGCAGTATGTTCGAATTCATCAGCCATCTGGTGGGTCCCCATCCCAAACAGCAAGAAACCAAGCTGAGCGATATTCTGAACACACCCTGCCGCCAGGCGGCAGAGACGAATATTCATCGCTTCCAGGCCTCCACGCGCATCCGCGACGTACTCAATCGGGTGCTGCGCCAGGAAGAAGACGAATTCCTGGTCATCGACGAGGCCGGCCGCTATGTAGGGATTTGCAGGCAAAAAGACGTATTGAATCCGCCACGTCTGCAAATCATCCTGGTAGACCACAACGAGCCCGGACAGGCAGTTTCGTCCCTGGACGAAGCCGAATTACTAGAGATCCTGGATCACCACCGCCTGGGCAATCCCTCCACGCATACCCCGATCCGTTTTACCGTCGACGTGGTGGGCAGTACCAGCACTTTGGTCTCGGAGCGCATCGAAGATGCAGGCCTGAGCGCACCGCCGGCCCACGCCGGGATTATGTTGGCAGGGTTGCTCTCGGATACGTTGATCCTGACTTCGCCAACAACGACCGAACGCGACCGGATGGCAGCGGAACGATTGGCGCGCTGGGCCTTTGTCAGCGGGAGTGTGCTGTCAGAGGAGACCATCCGCTCCTACGGTGAGAAAGTTCTCTCTGCCGGATCAGGGCTGCGCGCCCGGGCGCCGAGCGAAGTTGTCAGCAGTGACATGAAGGTATACACCAGCGGCGGGTATCATTTTGCCATCTCGCAGGCGGAGGTCACCGATTTGTACGAAGTGACCGAACATCTGAGTGCGTTGACAGAAGCTTTAGGCCTGTTCAGAGAAAGTAAAAGCCTGGATTTTGCCATGCTCATGGTCACGGACGTGGTCAGTGGTTCGAGTATTCTCATGATGGATAATCCACCGCCCATTCTGGATGACCTCCCGTATCCTTTGCTACCAAACGGCACTCGCCAGGCAGAGGGAATCGTTTCGCGCAAGAAACAACTTCTGCCGGCTGTGCTTGGTTTGTTGGAGGCATAAATTGATGGTGCCGATCTACAAAACTTTAGCGGAACTGGAGGAAAAGGGCGAAGCGGGTGCGGTGTGTATGATTATCCGCACTAACGGTTCCACCCCACGCCACCAGGGCAGCAAGATGCTGGTTTTTCCGGACGGGAGTTTTATTGGCACTGTAGGGGGCGGTGAAGTAGAGAATCGCGTGCGACTGGCGGCTCTCGAGAGCTTGAAAACCGGGATGATCACTGTTTTGGAGTATAAAATGGTTGATCCGCAGGCCGGTGACCCGGGCGTGTGCGGCGGCCAATTGGAGGTCATCGTGGAACCCATTTTACCCACACCGCGCCTGGTCGTTATTGGTGGAGGACACGTCGGAAAATCTGTGGCCGCCCTGGGGAAATTCCTGGGATTCAAAGTAATCGTCTCGGATGATCGGGCAGAATTCTGCACCCCGGAAAGCAATCCGGATGCAGACGAATTTTACCCGGTGCCGATGAAGGATTTACCCGCCAGCATGCACATCTCCCCGTATACCTACCTGGTGTTGACTACCCGGGGTACCGACGTGGATGTGGAGGGATTACCGGCGCTATTGGATTCGAACGCCGGTTATATTGGTGTGATTGGCTCCCGGCGGCGATGGCTGATGACGGTCAAAGGATTGGAAAAACAGGGGATTCCCCAGGAGAAGATCGACCAGATCCATTCTCCTGTGGGACTGGAGATCCACGCTGAGACGCCAGAAGAAATTGCAGTGAGTATCATGGCAGAGATCCTCATGGTCCGCAATGGCGGTACCGGCAAACCAATGAAAAGTTGACGGAGGTATTATGTGGCAATTTACCGTAAGCGCCACGGATGTTCAGGAAGTGCTTGAAGTCCTTGATCAAAAACGAGAACGGGCGCGCGTGGTTGCCGGAGCGACTGATTTAATATTGGAGCTAGAGCGCGGCGTACGAAAAGGGATTGATACGCTGATCGATGTCAGCCGGATCGAAAATCTCAATCAGATCACCCTGGACGAAGAGGATTACATTCATCTGGGCCCGTTAGTCACCCATAACCAATGTGTGGCTTCCAAGCTCTTACGGGAACGTGCTTTTCCACTGGCACAGGCAGCCTGGGAAGTGGGCTCGCCCCAGATCCGCAACCGGGGCACAATTGCCGGAAACTTGATTACAGCCTCCCCGGCCAATGACACGATTACGCCTTTGATGGCTATGGATGCTGCAGTCGTCCTGCGTTCGATAAACAGCGAACGGACCGTGCGCCTGGCTGATTTTTATACCGGGGTCCGTAAAAACGTGCTCCAACCGAACGAATTCCTGGTGGACATTGTTTTCCCTGCTTTGAAGGCCAACCAGCGTGGATTATTTATCAAATACGCCCTACGGCGCGCTCAAGCGATTTCTCTGGTCAATACTGCTATCCTGTTGCGTATCCAGGAAGGGCGCGTCGAGGATGCCAGGATCACTTTTGGTGCAGTAGCACCCACGATCATTCACGCTGGCCCGGCGGAAGCTTTTTTGAAGGGTAAAGCATTGACAGATGATGTGATCCAGGCCGCCGCGACACTGGTAGACGAATCGATCCACCCCATCAGCGACGTGCGCAGTTCCGCGGGGTACCGGCGTTCCATCGCCAAAACGATTCTGCGCCGGGGATTGGAATGCCTGCGGGACGGGCATGAACGCGAGTCTGTACCTGAGGACCCTGTGCTGCTGTGGGGCAAGACGCAACAGCATTCCCAACTTGGCCAATCGGTTTCTCACGATACCAACACCCCCATCGTCACCCGCATCAATGGCCAGGAATATGTTTTCCACACGGGGCAGAACAAGACACTGCTGCGTTTGTTGCGTGAAGAAGGCGGCCTGATCGGCACCAAAGAAGGCTGCGCCGAGGGCGAATGTGGCGCCTGCACCGTTTATCTGGATGGGCTGGCGGTCATGAGCTGCATGGTGCCGGCGGCGCGCGCCCACCAGGCAGAGATCGTCACCATCGAAGGGCTGGCTAAGGATGGAGAGCTGCATCCCGTGCAGTCGGCCTTTATTGCGGAAAGCGCCGTCCAGTGTGGCTATTGCACGCCCGGGTTCATCATGTCGGCGGCAAAGTTACTCGAAGAAAAGCCCCATCCCAGCCAGGACGAAATCCGCCAGGCAATTACGGGTAACCTGTGCCGGTGTACAGGTTATTACACGATCCTTTCTGCGATTGAACGTGCGGCTGAAGGTGAGTAAATGGGAAAATATCAGTCTTACATGCGCCAACCGGAACGTAAAAAAGAAGCGCCCATCCATCCCGTGTGGCGGGGGATTGGGTTTATCTTGATGATCATGATCCCGATCATGTCTTACGCCGGAACCCTGGTGCTTCTGGATGCAAACGGCCAACAGGGATGGATATCAATCCCTCCCAATCTTCTGGCCCCAGGTCCTGAGCCACTGTTGTACGTCAAGATCATCGTTACTGTTTTTTTGATGATCTTGTTGTTCGGGATCTTTTCACTGCTGACGTTCATTATTTACCGCATTTTTGCCCCGCCACGCTATGGGCCATTCGACGCTCCCCCTGTACGGTATCGTGGTGGAAGGTATAAGCGATAGAGGTAGGCTGTAAGGAGGAAGGAATGTCTTACGTTGGTCAAAATGTTCTCAGGATCGACGCACGTGGAAAAGTAACCGGGAAAACTTTGTACCCTGGTGATATCGACCTTCCCAACCAGGCGTACATGAAAGTTTTGTTTGCAAATCGCCCACACGCAATTATCAAAAAGATCGATATTTCGGTTGCCAGCGCCATCGAGGGTGTCCTGGCAATCTACACGGCCAGGGACGTGCCGGTCAACGAATATGGCCTGGCGATGCCCGACCAGTCGGTACTGTGCGGCCCCGGCTCAGCCAAGCCGTATGCCGACCGGGTACGCTTCGTGGGCGATCAGGTGGCCCTGGTGGTAGCCGAAAGCGAAGCCATCGCTGCAAAAGCGCGAGACGCCATCCAGGTGGAGTACGAAGATTTACCGGTAGTCGACGATCTCCTGGAAAGTTTCCAGGAAGACGCCTTCGTATTGCATCCGGAGCATGGCTCGAACGTGTTCTGTCATTACCGTATTCGCAATGGCAACGTGGCAGATGCCTTCCAAAAAGCAGACGTGATCGTCGAAGGCGAGTATTTTACCCCGGCACAAGAACACGCCTTCTTACAACCGGAGGCGGGCATTGGTTACGTGGACGAGGATGGGCGCATTACCGTTCAAGTTGCAGGCCAGTGGACCCACGAAGATCAGGAGCAAATCGCTCACGCTTTGAACCTACCCCTGGACCAGATCCGCGTGATCTACCCGGCTATTGGCGGCGCTTTTGGTGGGCGTGAGGATATGTCTGTGCAGATCATCCTGGCCCTGGCCGTGTATAGACTGGCGCAGAAAGGCATCCACCGGCCGGTGAAAATTATCTGGAGCCGGGAAGAATCGATGATCGGGCACCACAAACGCCACCCGTATTATCTGAAGACACGCTGGGGCGCTACCCGGGAAGGCAAGATCATTGCTGCCGAGGTGAAGATCATCGAAGACGGCGGCGCATATGCGTATACATCGACTAAAGTGTTGGGAAATGCGACTCTGATGTGCACCGGGCCGTACGAGATCCCGAACGTATCGGTCGATTCATATGCGGTGTACACCAACAATATCCCTAACGGGGCTTTCCGTGGCTTTGGCGGTCCCCAGGGGGCGTTCGAAGCCGAATTGCAGGTCAACAAACTGGCCGAAGCATTGCATATGGACCCGGTCGAGCTGCGCCAACGGAATATCCTCCGCGAGGGCTCATTGCTCTCGGTGGGGACACCGCTTCCCAAGGGGGTATCGATCTCCGAGGTTCTGGAGGACTGCGCACTGGCAGCCGGTTGGGAGAAAAGCGATCAGGGGTGGCGGAGAGGCAAAGGCGCTGCCACCGGGACGGCATTGGGACAGATACGCCGTGGTATCGGTGTAGCCTGCTCATACAAGAACGTTGGTTTTTCCTTTGGCGCTCCAGAAAACTGCTGGGCGACTGTAGAACTACACGGTAAACAAGCCATCGAACGGGTCGTCCTATATCACTCCGGGTCTGACGTAGGCCAGGGGGCGCACACTGTGTTTGCCCAAATGGCTGCCGAGGCGGTAAATGTTCCCTTGGAATGTGTAGAGCTGGTCGTGTCGGACACGGCGCGTACGCCCAATTCCGGCAGCGCCTCGGCCTCTCGCATGACGTTCATGGCGGGTAATGCCATTCGCGGTGCAGCCGAAAAGGCCCTGGCACAGTGGAACGCGGAGGAAAGGCCGGCAATTGCCACTTACCAGTATCGTCCGCCTAAAACCACGCCTTATGATCCTGAAACCGGGAAATCGGAGCCAAATTTTGCCTATGGATACGTGGCCGAGGCGGTAGAGGTCGAAGTCGATATCGAAACGGGACAGGTCAGGCTATGCAACGTCATCTGTTCGGATGACGTTGGCAAAGCGATCAATCCCAAGCAGGTCCAGGGGCAGGTCGAAGGGGCTGTCATCCAGGCGGCCGGCTATGCCGTACTGGAGAACTTCGTCCAGAAGGCTGGTTACCCATTGACGCGGACCCTGTCCACTTACCTGATCCCAACCGTGTTAGACATCCCTGATCATGTGGAAAGTCGTATCCTTGAACATACTGATCCGATTGGCCCGTGGGGAGCACGCGGGATGGGAGAAATGCCTTATCTCCCCCTGGTACCGGCCGTCTGTGCGGCCATTCATGATGCTACCGGGGTGTGGCTAGACTCGTTCCCATTTACGCCAGAGAACGTCCTGCGCGGGCTGGGCAAGCTGGAAGATTGAATCGATGCGCGCGAGCAGTCTGCGCTGGTGAGGGCCGAGAGCGACGAATGGGGAGAATGAGAAATGCTTAGAGTAATTTTGCGTGGCGGCGGTGACCTGGCCAGCGGCGTCGCTTTGCGTTTGTATCGCTGTGGAATGCAAATAGTGGTTACCGAACTTTCAGAACCGCTGGCCGTGCGCCGGATGGTGTCTTTTGCCCAGGCCGTCTACAGTGGTGAGATCCAAATCGCTGAGGTACACAGCCACCGGGCATCTTCGTTGGAACAGGTAGAAGCGCTCCTGGCCGCTCACCAGATTGCCGTCCTGGTCGACCCGCAAGCTCAAATCCGCTTCCAATGGA
The DNA here is from genome assembly GCA_012798515.1 of Chloroflexota bacterium. Lineage (GTDB taxonomy): Bacteria > Chloroflexota > Anaerolineae > Anaerolineales > Anaerolineaceae > JAAZNB01. The sequence continues at coordinate 17,385 of JAAZNB010000053.1, read as the reverse complement.
AACCGGACGTCCTGGTCGATGCGCGAATGACGAAACTGCCGCCAGACCTGGGCGTGGATGCTGCTCCATTGGTGATCGGCCTGGGGCCCGGTTTTACAGCCGGAAAAGACTGCCATGCAGTAGTAGAGACCAAACGTGGCCATTTCCTGGGTAACGTCTACTGGAACGGCAGCGCGGAAATGGATACCGGCCGGCCCGAGCCGGTGATGAACAAAGAACAGGAACGCGTGCTCCGGGCGCCTGTAGATGGCGTACTGGTCAACTATAAAGAAATTTGCTCTCGTGTGGAAGCGGGAGAGGTGATCTGCGCAGTCGATCAAATACCCCTTACGGCCCAGTTCTCAGGCGTCTTGCGCGGGCTGCTGCACGATGGATTGCACGTGTGCAAGGGCATGAAAATTGGTGACCTGGATCCCCGCAGTAACGGCGAGCTGTGCAGCGCAGTCTCAGATAAGGCCCTGGCCATCGGCGGGGGAGTCCTGGAAGCCATTCTTTCCCAACCCGAGATGCGCACCCGCCTGGCGGATGGAAGATGACGTCTGTACAGTTGGAACAGGCTTTGCGAATTACGCCCCCCCTGATGCTGGCGCTGTCTGGTGCAGGCGGGAAAACTTCGATCATGATGCAGCTGGCCCGGCAGATCCCCGGTCCGGTTGTGATTACTTCCACAACGCACCTGGCTTATGACCAGGTGCGTCTGGCTGACCGGCACGTCATCGCTACGCAGGCAAAAGAACTCAGCATTCAACTCGCAGACAATTCTTCCGGGAGCTGGAAAGTCCTGGCGGTTACAGGCGCGGTTCGTCCCGACCAACGCAGTGGCCCGCTGTCGATGGATATGGCAACCGTACTGCAGGGCTGGTGTCGGCAGCACGGTTATTCGCTCCTGGTAGAGGCAGATGGCTCGCGCCGGCTGCCTTTGAAGGCCCCGGCTGCTCACGAACCGGTCATCCCCGCCTGGTCGGACCTGGTCGTTGTCTCCGCCGGGTTATCCGGGCTGGAGAAAACGCTGAGCTCAGACGTGGTACATCGCCCGGAGCAATTTGCACGGCTCTCCGGCCTGCAGCTGGGTAACCAGATCACCCCCGAGGCGTTAGGACATGTGCTGGCAGCCGCGGAGGGTGGGAAAAAAGGAATCCCGGCCGGGGCAAGGTGTGTAGCATTTCTCAACCATGCGAACGATCCATCTCGCCAGGAGGACGCGCTCGTGATTGCCGGGATGCTCCGGCAGGATTACGACGCAGTCGTCATCTGTGCCCAGGATCTATCCCAGGAGAATGCAGATACTCCGGCTTATCCGGTCAATATCCCTCTGGCGGTACAGCGCGTAATCGAGCCGGCTGCCGGCATCGTTCTGGCTGCCGGTGGCTCGAGTCGCTACGGACAACCCAAATTCCTGCTACCCTGGCAGGGCCAAGCGTTGATTAGAAGTGTGGTCATCAAAGCCCTGGAAAGTGGTCTGGACCAGGTCATCGTGGTGGTCGGGGCAGTGATCGAGGCGGTGCAAGCTGCTTTGTCCGGGTTGCCCGTCCAGTTCGTGATCAATCCTGATTGGCAAGAGGGGCAAAGCACTTCTATCCGGCGCGGATTGGAATTGGTAAGCCCGGCTTGCGGCGCAGCAGTTTTCTTACTGGCCGACCAGCCTTTCCTGTCGGCTGAATTGATACGGCGCTTGATCGAGCGGCACCAGGCTGGCCTGCCAGCAATCCTGGCGCCCCAGGTCAACGGTCGCCGGGCCAACCCGGTATTGTTCGACCGGCGTATGTTTGATGAACTCCGTTCTGTACATGGAGACGTAGGCGGGCGCGCTCTGTTCCAACGTTACGGCGTGGAATACCTGGATTGGCCAGACGAACGCCTTTTGCTGGACATCGACACCCCCCAGGATTATGAACGCTCCATAGAGCTGTCATCATGAGTAGCAATAGCCACGTCCCCCAGGGCGTTGCTGCAATCGTACTGGCGGCCGGACTATCCACCCGTATGGGAACGCCTAAAATGACGCTCCCATGGGGCGATACCACGGTCTTGGGACACATCCTGGAGGTATTGAGGAGCACCGGCCTTACCCAGGTCTGCGTCGTAACCGGCGGGGCCAGGGAACTGGTCGAAGAGCAGGCGCGCCTTTTTCAGGCTCAAACCGCCTTCAATCCCCAATATGAAAACGGTGAGATGCTGTCTTCCCTGCAAACCGGTCTCTCCAGCCTGCCAGACGATTCTCTGGCGGCCCTGGTGATTCTGGGCGACCAACCCCAGATCGAAGACGACGTGGTCAGGTGTGTGGCCGGGGCAACGACCGACGTGACTACGTCACTGGTTATCCCCAGTTACCATATGCGTCGCGGGCATCCCTGGCTGGTTGGGCGCCGGTATTGGCCAGAGATTCTGGCGCTCAAAAGCCCATCCACCATGCGAGATTTTATCAATACGCACAAGGACGATATCACGTACGTAAACGTCGCAACGCCCAGCATTCTCATGGATCTGGACACACCGGAAGAATACCGTCAGCAGCGTCCCCGACGACAGTAGACGGTCGGTTTACGGAAGCAGCTGTTGGATAGCGGCCAGGATCGGCGCGTTGGATTGCATTTCTTCATCGCTAAGCAGGACATCCGGCTCTAATCCCTGCCCATCCAGGAAACGTCCCAGGTCGGGAATCCACCAATGGGCGGCCGTGACGTGCAGGCTGGAATGATCTTGGAGGTCGAAGACCAGCTGGATGGTATCTTTTCCATAAGTCGTCTGCCCAATCAACTCGGCGCGGTGGTTGGCCTGCAGCCCCCCGGCCAGGATCTCTGCCGCACTGGCCGTCCCGTGATTGACCAACACAACCAGGGGTAAATCGGCCCATGGACCGGGATGGTCGGTGTTATAAGTCGTGACCGGCTTATCCCTGTATTGCGATTGGATGATCGTCCCACTCTCCAAAAATAAACGCGCACTATCTACGCCGGCATCCACCAGCCCACCTACGTTGTCACGCAGATCGAGAATGTAATATGTGGCGCCCTGGGCCTGCAAACTCTCCACGGCTGCCTGGATCTCGGTTGGCGTGGTGGACGCAATGATGTTGACCTTGATGATCCCCACCCGGCTATCCTGGAGGGCGAGGTTGTACACGACCGAAGGTAGCGGGAATTCTGCGCGGGTCAGGCTGACCTCCTGAGGCTGGTAGGCCGGGGGCCTCCCGAAGGTAATCATTACCGTACTGCCGGTGGGACCCCGCAAGGCCGCTTCGATGTCATCCGCAGCGGTATCGGCTGTAATGACCAGCTGGTCGACACCCAGCAATGCGTCGCCATCCAAAAGGCCGGCCTTCTGGGCAGGAGAGTCGGGCAGGGGGAGCATGATCACTCTAGCCTGGTCATCGACCTGCAATCTGGCGCCGATGCCGCCGTATTTGCCGGCCAGTTCGTCGCTCTGTAATTCGTGCTGGGGGGGTTCGAGAAATGTGGTATACGGCTCGTTGTATACCTGAAGCATGCCCCGGATCATGCCGTATTCAAGCTGGCTGTCCGGCGGCAGGTCGAGCAGGGCATTATCTTGCAAAATGGTGTAGGCTTCGTTCAAGATTGGAAAACGGTCATCTACTGGCACCCAATCGTGGGCAAACAGGTATCCCCCGGCAAAAGCAGTGAGCGCCAATATGACCTCGAAAAGAGTCAGAATAAGGAGATGGCGGAGGTTAATTTTAATGTTCATAGGCTTGTGTCATCGTTCTACAGGTATAATCAGCAGCGGTTAATTTCGTTTACGTGTGGAGAACCAATGGAGTCGAAACATATCCGAGCATGGAAGTTGGATTGCGTCGTCGGGCAACATGGCGATTTCATTTTACATGAACTCTCCCTGGCAACAGCGCCTCAATCGTTGGACAGTCTCTCGGCAACACTTCCCCAAGGGGGGTATACCACTTTCAGAACCTATCAGCAAGTTTCCATGATTGGGTGGAAGAACCATATGTTACGGCTGGCCGACACAGCCCGTATCCATGAAACCCCCGTGGAGATTCCTGAAGAGTGTATCCGCCGGGCATTGCGTATGATCCTGCACTCTTTCGAGGCAGGCGATTACCGGGTGCGTATTACTATCGACTTGAGTGAACAAATCGGCGATATTTATATCGCGGCGGAAGCGTTGAGCCCCATCCCAGAGCAGGCCTACCGCACGGGTGTAAAAACAGTTACCTGCCGTCACCAGCGCAGCCTTCCAGATGCAAAGCTGACCAACTTCATCAGAACAGCTACCCAGATTCGTCAGGACCTGCCGGCCGACGTCAACGAAGCCGTGATGGTAAACGAACAAGGCGAGCTCCTGGAAGGATTGAGCAGTAACGTCTTTTTCGTGATTGGATCTGAGTTGTATACTGCCGGGAAAAATGTATTGGCCGGGATTACCCGTTCTATGGCAATCCGGGCTGCCCAATCCGAAAAACTGCCCATCCATTATGAAAGCGTTGCATTGGATAAATTGAGCCAGTGTGAAGAAGTTTTTCTCACCAGCGCCAGCCGGGGCATCCTGCCGGTGGTCCAGGTGGACCAACAGGTGATCGGCGCCGGCCTGCCCGGCCCGGTAACACGCCGGCTCATGCAGCGTTTTCAAACGGTCATCTGCCAGGAACTGGTGGAGCTTTAACTTTTCTGGTCTGGGTCTTCTTTGTCCTCTTCGCCATCGTCCTGACTGTCTTCCCCTGGCTCGTCGGGCAGCTCGAACAGGCCCTGTTCCATGGCTTTAAGGGTCTCCAGCGCCTGTTCAGCCTGATCAGCAGGAACCAATACCTGGGCTTGCCCCAGGGGGCCAACAGTGAGGCCATAGGTGATACCGGCGCTCTCTTGCGAGACAACTGCCTGGTATCCTTCAGACTCTAAAAAGGCCCGGATACTCTCTGCTTCGAGGGCTCCAAATGCGGTAAAAACGGGGACGAGATTTCTCCCAGCCATTTACTCTCCTTAGGTTGAAGATTTGCCAGATCGATTGTCATGCAATACCTGGAAAGCAATCTGGCGGGTTTCATCCAGGCGCTGTTTATAATTCCGATACTGATCTACCAGGCGTTTATACTGCTCCGGCACCAGTCCCATGGCCCGATCGATTTGTTTGCCGATCACCTCTGGGTCTGGTAAGGTCACCTCCGGCTGCCGGGATTGTAGGGCGGCGATCACAACCTGGCTAACGTTTTCGTCATACTGGCGTAACAAATGATACGCCGTGACCAGCCCCGGAACGTCGTCCGGCGGTTCTGCCAGGTTGGCTTTCTTCTGGGTGATTACTGCGTGTTGCAGTTTACTCAATGGCGTCTCAGCGTCCATGCGATCTCATCCTTTCGACGATCCAGAGCTAATTATACCTTCCCCAGGCGCATGTTTAACCGCTTCTGGCGGTGTTCCAGCTCCGTTTTCAAGAGCCCGGTGGAAGAACCGGGAGGCAGGGCCGGCCTGGACAGGTATCCGATTGCCCTTTGAGTCCAAAGCAGCGCGGTGTCGTCGTCGCGCTGCTGGTGTTCGTAGTATTTTGCCAGCTCGATACAGGCATCGATCTGTTCGAATTCAGCCGCCTTTTGCCATAGTTGGACGGCTTCCTCCCAACGGCCCTGTTTACGGTAGATCAAAGCATAACGCTGGAGGGTTTGTAGGTAGAATGGCCTGGGCAGACCGGCGTTGAGCCCGGACTCGTACAGCCCTATAGCGCGCTCAAAATGCCCAAGCTCTTCGTATAGCCGTCCTATTGCGATCAGGTCGAGGCTGTGGACCTGGTCTTCCTGGAGGGGATCATTGAGCAACAGGCAAAAATGGTTGTATAACGCCGCCAGGGTCAAGATGTCCACGGCGTTGTGATAGAAGACGCCGGCGAGTGGGGCAGCGTTGCCGTCGCGCAGATACTCGTAGTAGATTTCTGGGACCATCCAGCCGGGAACTTCTTCCTGACTGCGGCTGACGGATAAGATTTCGTTTTCCAGGTCTTTCAACGTGCGGCTGGGCAGGCGGCTGCGCCACATCCTGCGGGCCAGGTGGAGCAGGTCCAGGTGATCCATTGCGCCAAAGGGGCTGGAAAAGCCATTGAGGATGTGGCGGGTATTCAGCAGAGGAATATCGAAGCTCTTCCCATTGTAGGTGACGATAGCATCGTAACCATCTAGAAAACGTTGTAAAGAAGCCAGCATCGCGGGTTCGTAACTGGGGTCCCGTAGAAAGAGCTGGACGAGGCGGAATCCAGCTGCGGTTCTGAACCCCAGGCCAACCATAAAGGCAAACGTCCCTGTCCCGCCGGCCAAACCACTGGTCTCGGTATCCAGAAAAATGAGCCGGTTGTCGCCATTCGGGTGCAAGCGTTTCGATTTACTCCACTCGGTCAGGATACCGGGGGAGAGGTCGCTGCACAACCGGATAGCCCCATGAACGTACTGGTCCGGATAATCTTCCTGGACGATAAAAGTGGATCCAAAAGGCGTCTGATCCTCGTACCCGGGCAAGACGTCTTCGATGCGAGCAATCTTTTTCCGCGGCCCTGGTGGGGCAATGTGTTCAGTGCCGAGGTGGACCCCAAGCGATTTGAGTTTATCCGAGAGCGATTCCATTTTCCAGCAATCCTTGCCCTTGATTGTTGCACAAAATTTCTAAAATCGCAAGAGTCTCGATTTTCCCGCCCACACCGTTTTCTCCGGCCGGGCCGACGCAGCCTGGGCAGCCGTCCAGACAAGGACAGTTGTGGACCAGGTCGTAGGCGCTGTGGATGAGTAATGTGTGCTGGTCGTAGAGGGCGTCACTCAATCCAATGCCGGCCGGGACCTGGTCGTAAATCACAATAGTCGGTTTGCCATCCGAAAGCCTGGATACCGGGTCACTCTGAGCCCCCAGGTCGGTGATATCGCACATGAGGAACAGCGGCGCCAGGTGGTGTAGGGTATATCCCAATCCGGACAGGCCGCTGCGCATGCGAATGACTGCTTCGGCACGCTGGTGGCAGGCGGGGCACAGGGTGATCAAGTTGCCGGGCTGGTTGGCCTCGTTGGCCGATAGAAAATTACGGAAAGGCACCTTGTGGTGAACGTGAAAAGGCTGGTCGCCCTCTACCTGGCCGCAAATTTGGCAGGTATATTGGTCTCGTTGGCGGATAAAATTGCGCAGCTGTGGCCAGTTCTTGCCATACGCGTTGGGGTCATTTTTCCACTGGCCGGTCTGGCGCAGCAGTTCTACAGTCTGGTCGGCCAGGGTAAACCAATAGGCCGTCGTGCGTAGTTCGGTGGGGGGCATGTCCAGGGGATAATCGCCCAGGTTTTCCTGGGTAAGCCAGCGGATCTTGCGATATCCAATTACCTGTGTGCGCACCAGGATTTCTCCCAGGTTTAATGTACCAGTGGGGGTCTCGTTTTGTTTGGATTGATGGATTTTCTCCAGATCAACCTGGCTGCGTGGTTCGGTGTAATAATCGACGTTGGCGGCCCGTAGAAAGGCGCGATGGTTCTCCAAAGACAAATCCTCGACCTCAAAGGTCTGGCCTTCGTGCAGATAGATTGCCTGGGGGTGCACCATCCACCGGGCGCTGGCCGGGTCGACTTCACCAATCGTGGTCCAATGCTCCTGGTCGTTGGTCTGTAGCAATACCGGTTGGCCTTCTGTGCTGCGTAAAGAGACTTCGTTGGATGGATACTGGTCTGCCAGCCAGAAATAACGCCCCGAACGTTCAACAATTATGCCGGCTTCTTCGAGAAAACGTAGCAGTTCTTCGACTGTGTTCAAAGGCAGATTTCCGAAGCGCTCGCCCCGGGAAAACGGCAGCTCAAAGGCCGCACAGCGTAGGTGATGCAGAAGGATGAGCAGGTTATCCGGGTTGATGAAGGCTTGTTCGGCGGCTTTATCCAACAGGTAATCCGGGTGCTGCATCAAGAACTGATCCAGGGGACCGGAAGAGGCCACCATGACGGCCAGGGAGCTTCCCAGGCGCCGCCCGGCGCGCCCGGCCTGTTGGCGGGTGGCGGCGATGGTTCCCGGGTAGCCTACCAGGACTGCCGCACCCAGGTTACCAATATCCACCCCCAATTCGAGGGCGTTGGTGGCCACTACGGCCTGGGCGCTGCCATCCCGCAGGCTCTGCTCTATCTTGCGGCGTTCCTGGGGCAGGTATCCACTGCGATATCCGTGCAGCTGGATGTCTGCGCCGGCGGTGCGTTCCTGCAAAGTTTTTAGAATGATTTCCACCGAGCGCCGCGCCCGGGCGAATAAGATGGTCTGGATACGATAGGCCAATAGATCCTCTGCCAGGCGCAGGCTCTCAGAGGCGGCGCTTTTACGCAAGCCCAGCTCGGGGTGGATGATGGGGGGATTGTACAGCAAGAAGTAGCGTTTACCGTGAGGCGCACCGTCGTCAGCAATCAGATGCACCGGCTCTTCGATCAATTTTTCCGCCAGCTGCACCGGGTTGGCAATAGTGGCCGAAGTGAGCACAAACTGGGGATTGGCCCCGTAGAAATGAGCAATACGCTTGAGCCGCCGGATCACGTTGGCGACGTGTGAACCAAAGATGCCCCGGTAGATATGCATTTCATCGATGACCACGTAGCGCAAATGAGCCAGGAAAGGAGACCACAGTGTATGGTGGGGCAGGATCCCCAGATGGAGCATGTCCGGGTTGGTCAGGATGAGACCACCCGCAGAACGGATCTTGTTGCGCTGCCCGGAGGGCGTATCGCCATCATATACCGCTACAGGGATTGTAAATCCCTGTAGCGGTATGGTTAATTTCTCCAGAGAATCTTTCTGGTCCTGGGTAAGCGCCTTGGTGGGAAACAGGTACAAGGCGTTGGCGTTTGTATCTTTGATGCGTGTGTCCACGACGGGCAGGTTGTAACACAGGGTCTTTCCGCTGGCCGTACCGGTGACGACCACGATATTCTCACCCCGGCGCACGGCTTCCCAGCTGGCGGCCTGGTGGGAGTATAACTGTTGGATGCCGCGTGTTCGCAGCGTCCCGGCCAGGGACGGGTGGAGATCGGCGGGTAAGTCGGCGAATTTGCCAGGTAGTTGTTCTTGAACCTGCCATTGGATGATATTGCCCCCTATAGTGGGTTCAGAACGCCAGTTGGAAAGCAGGCGGGGTAAGGCTGTAGGATCTTGAGACTGCATACCACTCCACTCCTAGATCACCAGGTTGCGGATCATCGGTCGCCGCAGGTGGACGTAGGCGTATCCCACCAGGCAAATTGTCCCGCCCAGCATCACAGCCGTTTGCGCCCCCAAAGTTTGCACCAACCAGCCCAGGCACAGGCTGCCGAAGGGCGCCAACCCGTTGACCGACCAGAGGTAAGTGCTCAAGACCCGGCTGCGCAGGTGGTCGGGGGCGGTCAGCTGGATGATGGTATTGGTCGAGGCCAGCTGGGTGACCGTTCCCCAGCCAATCAGGATCATCATGGGCAGGGAAGCCTGGAAGATGGGCACCCGGCTGATGCCGATCAGTCCCAGTGCAAAGGCCAGCTGGCCGGCAATGAGAAGCCGACCCTTCTTTCGGATGGTGCTGAACGCGGCCAGAAAGATGGCTGCGATCAACGCCCCGAGCCCCTGGAAGGTGACCATCATACTGTTCCGGGCTGCCACGGCCGATTCGGTATCGCCCACCAGGTGGAAGACATCCCTGGCAAAGACGGGGATTTGCTGGTTGAAGGGGAAACCAAACAGGCTGGGGATAGAAGCCATGATGATGAGCAGGAAGATGACCGGTGTTTGCCGTACGTAGCGTTGACCGGCGACCAACCCGGCAAAGCTCATCGATTCAGCCTGGGTGGACGTATTTAACAACGGATCGGTACGGATCATCATCAAGCTAAAAATCACGAATAAATAACTCACGCCGTTGGCAAAAAAGGCCCATCCTTCGCCGGATTCGCCCAGCAGGAGGAAGAACGGAGCCGTCAACGACGGCCCGACCACCCTGGCGGCATTAAAAATAGCAGAATTCAAAGCTATGGCATTGGGTAAGGCATCTTTACCAACCAGCTCGACGATCATAGCCTGGCGGGCCGTCAATTCAAACGCGTTGGCCATTCCGGAGACGGCCGCCAGGATGATGATGTGCCAGATGGTCACCTGTCCCGTCAGGGTTAGGAAAGCCAGGATAAACGCCTGACCCATCATGATGGTTTGCATTAAAATGACCGCTTTACGTTTATCGATTCGTTCGACGAACACCCCACCCGGCAAAGTAATAAAGAAGGCCGGCAAGGCGCTGGCAAAACCCACCCAACCCAGGTAAATGGGCTGGTCTGTAATACGATAAGCGAGATATGGCTGGACAGTCGTCTGCATCCAGGTGCCGATCAAGGACACAAACTGTCCAAACCAGAAAATACGGAAATTGCGATTTGAAAGAGCAGGAAAACGACCTGGGAGCAATGAGTTCGCCTCGTGTTTGGTTGTCTTTGTTTTACCTCAAGTTCCGAAGGGGCGCAAGACGGCGCCATGATGATAGCGTAGGCCTATCCTAAATTACGGGATTCCGGCTTTTTTAGGTCATGACAGCTTAAAAGCAACTTCCTCAATCATTTCCGGATAGATATATTTTTTACAGGTTATACTATATAAAATCCAGCTTGACGACAAAGGGGAGACCACTATGAAATCTTCGAAGTATCGTTGGTTTGTTGTAGCAGTCTTCTTCACCTTCATGTTACTTCACCAGGCTGATAAGCTTCTCATCGGTCCCCTTACCTCTGATATCATTGAAACTTTCAACCTCACCAATACCCAAATGGGTGCGGTCTTCACCGGGGCGCTTATCGTCGGCGCCGTCTTCTACCCGTTGTGGGGCTACTTCTACGACCGGTTTGCCCGTTCCAAATTGTTGGCCCTGGCCTCCTTGATCTGGGGGGCGACCACCTGGTTGAGTGCGATTGCACCGACCTATCCTTCTTTTCTGGCAACCCGCGCCTCCACCGGCGTGGATGACTCTAGCTACCCTGGATTATACAGCCTGATTTCAGATTATTTCGGCCCACAAGTTCGTGGAAAAGTGTATGGCCTGCTGCAGCTGACCTCGCCCCTGGGATACCTGCTGGGCATGGTGTTAGCCCTGCTGCTGGGGGCAGTCCTGGGTTGGCGAGCGATTTTCTACATCACCGGCAGCCTGGGAATTATCTTAGCCTTCGTGATCTTTTTCGGGGTGAAAGATGCCCCACGCGGGAAAAGTGAGCCGGAGATGGCCGCCCTGGAGACGCAGGAGCTCACCTCGTATCATTTCAGTTGGCAGATCGCCAAAGATTTGTTTCGTAAACGTAGTATCTGGTTGATCTTCCTGCAGGGTTTCTTCGGTGTCTTTCCCTGGAACGTAATCACTTACTGGTTCTTTACCTATCTGGAAAAAGAACGGTTCTATGACCAGACCGAGATCTTGATGACCATGGTTGTAGCGGTTTTGATCCTGGCGGCGGGCTACCCTCTGGGAGGAGCCCTGGGAGACTATTTCTTCAAGAAAGTCCCCAGCGGCCGGATCCGGGTGGCGGCCGTCGGGGTCATCCTGGGCGCCATTTTCATGACCTTGACCATGAACGTCCCCCTCGAGAACCGTTTCCTGTTCGGGCTGCTGCTGGCAATTACGGCCGTGTTTATCCCGATGGCCAGCCCGAACGTAATCTCCACTGTGTATGACATTACTTTGCCAGAAGTGCGCAGCACCGCCCTGGCAGTTCAATATTTTATCGAATCGGCCGGGGCTGCGCTGGCTCCACTCCTGGCGGGTATGATTGCGGATGCTTTTTCTTTGAAGGCCGCCATCATCTGGATCTGTGTCAGCACCTGGGTTCTGTGCGCCATTTTCTTTACGGTGGCCATTCGCCTGATTCCGACCGATATCCAAACGCTGCGTACCCAGATGCGCGCCCGGGCAGAGTTGGAGCAGCAAAACATGGCGGCCGGGTTACACAACGACACAGCCTTCGGGGCGACACCGGAATAAAGAAGGAGAGATCCTTGTTAGGAAGTTTGCGATGATCTTAGTGGTATTGGTGATCGGCCTGTTATCTGGCCTGCTGGTAAATTACCTGGCCGACGTGCTGCCGGTAGACCGCCGCCTCGGCCGTCCGCAGTGCAGTCACTGCCATACGCCCATAAGCACAGGGGATTACCTGACCTGGCGGAACTGTACTACCTGCTCTCATCGTCGTTCCCTGCGCGCCTGGCTCGTATTGGCCCTGTACCCGCTGGCCGACATCGGCCTGTGGTTCTATCCTCCGCTGCGGCTCGGTTTCTGGCTCGGAGCGTTGCTGCTGGTCTATCTGGGTGTGGTGGTCGTGATTGACCTCGAGCATCGTCTGGTGCTCCATCCGGTAAGCCTGATTGGGGTGCTGTTGGCCCTGCCCATTGGAATCTGGCTGCATGGCTGGCTGTACACCCTTCTGGGTGGCGTGGCCGGTTTTGGGATGATGTACGTCCTGTATTATTTGGGCACCCTGTTTTCCCGTTGGGTTTCCAGCCGGCGCGGTGAAGACCTCGAAGAAGTCGCGCTTGGATTTGGCGACGTCAATATCAGTGGTGTGCTGGGGCTTCTGTTGGGTTGGCCGGGGATCACCCTGGGCTTGTTTACCGCCATTATCTTGGGAGGGCTGGTAAGCGGGGGCATTATCCTGGTGTCAATGGTGCAAAAACGCTACAGGATGTTTACCGCCGTCCCCTATGTGCCCTTCCTGGTCCTGGGCGCCCTGTGGCTGCTATACCGGCCGTTTTAGGCTGGAGATTGTGCTGGTGAAGTGTTCGAAATAATTTTCAAAGCGCCCTACCAGCTGATGGGCAAGCTGGTCGTAATCCCGTCTATCTTTCCAGGTTGAAACCGGATCGAGGATATCATCCGGAACCCGGGGGCAGGTTTGGGGAATCGACAAACCAAAATGAGCGCTTTGCCGGAATGTGACATGATCGAATTTGTGCGTTAGTGCGGCATCGATCATGGCGCGTGTGTAGGTGAGCTTGATCCGCGTCCCGCGACCATACGGCCCACCGGTCCAGCCGGTGTTAACCAGCCAGACCTTGATCTTGCGCCGGGTAATACGTTCGTACAACAGGCTGGCGTAGATATCCGGGTGGATGGGCAGGAACGGCGCCCCAAAACAGGTCGAGAACGTTGCCACGGGTTCAACTCCCAGGTCTTTCTCGGTGCCGGCCAACTTGGACGTATATCCGGAAAGGAAGTAATACAAGACCTGATCCTGGGATAACAGCGCAATGGGGGGGAGTACGCCAAAGGCATCGGCGGTCAGGAAGAAGATGTTTTGCGGGTGCCCGGCATATCCGGATGGGACGATATTGGAAACGTAATGGAGCGGGTAGGCTGCCCGCGTGTTCTCGGTATAGTGGCTGTCGTCGAAATCGATGGTGCGGCTGGTCTCATCCTGGGCGACGTTTTCCAGCACGGAACCATAGCGGCGCGAGGCTTTCCAGATAATCGGTTCGAGCTCTTTTTGCAGCCGGATGGTCTTGGCGTAACATCCGCCCTCGATGTTGAACACACCTTCATCCGACCAGCCATGTTCGTCGTCGCCGATCAGCTGTCGTTCCGGGTCAGAGGAGAGGGTCGTTTTTCCGGTACCCGACAGGCCAAAAAACAGGGCCACGTCGCCTTTCTTGCCCACGTTGGCGGCACAGTGCATCGACAGGATGTCGCTTTGTGGCAGGACATAATTCATCACGGTAAAAATGGCTTTTTTGATCTCCCCGGCGTAACTCGTCCCACCAATCAATACCATTTTGCGCCGGAAATCGATCAAGATAAAAGTCCCACTGCGCGTGCTATCCTCCTCCGGGTTGGCAAGAAAATCAGGACAGCATAACAGTGTGTATTCAGGCACGTGCGTGGGGATCTCATGGGGCGCCAGCCGGATGAACAGGTCGAAAGCGAACAGGCTTTGCCAGGCCTTTTCGGTAATGACGCGGATGGCCAACCGGTGTTTGGGGTGAGCCCCGGCCAGCAGGTCCTGGACGAATACGTCCTTACCTTGTAAATACGCGGCCATCTTCTTATGGATTTGATCGAAATGTTCCGGCTTGATCTTCTGGTTATTCCCCCACCAGACCTGATCTGAGAATGAACTCTCATGTTCGACGATAAATTTGTCCCCCGGTGAACGGCCGGTGTGCTGGCCGGTATAGACGACAATGGCTCCATCGGTAGTCAAGGAGCCTTCTTTGCGTAAGATCGTCTCTTCAATTAGCGCCGGCGGTGGCAGGTTCCAATAAATCTTCCTCAGGTTAACGAATCCTTCTAATCTATCGGCACTGGGCGTTCCCAGATTTTGCATTTTCTGCTCCCGTCTCCATTCTATGTTCCCTGGCTCCATAAACGTGGGAACCAATACCAGAGTACATCCCAGGCAGGTTTACCGTGGATAGACGAAGATAGGTCTTGTAAAGCAGCCGGGGGATAGAATCCCCGGGCAATAATACCGGTAACCCACTCTTTATCGTTGGTGGCGACGAAGGCGGCGTTGTAAATATCAGCCTGAACTTGTAAATCGGGTGTAATGGGCAAATCGTCAACCGGTTGGTCCAGCTCGGTGAACGGCACACAGCCGCCCGAGAGAGCAATGCAGCCCGTCGCTGCGCCGGTTGCTGAAGGATATTGAAGTCCCAACAGGATCGGTTTTTGGGTGCTTTCCCACAATGGGTACAGTTTTTCGTCTAATTGCTGGCTGAACTGTATGGCCAGGTCTTCCGGGCTGGTGGAGGGGTCGCTGGTCAGGGAAGCAGACCATAGCACGTAGATTTTGTCCACGTCTGCCAGGAATGCGGGCGGTTGCTCGGTGCCTTGCGGATAGGGCAGCGCCCACAACAAGGTACCACTGAAACGCGCCCGCACTTCAGCGATCAGTTCTTGCCAGTAGGCCTGGGCAGTTTCGGGAACTCCTGAACTGGAGCCATCCTGCAGGACACCTCCCGGCAGGGCCGGGCTGACGTCTGGCCCGCCCAACACCAGTGCGGCCGCGTTGGAACGGGCGGCCAGTTCGGCGTGGTGCAGCACAAAGGATTTGTACTGGTCGAACCAGCTGTTCCACCACCCCAGGTCGCGGGCCCCAGATTGCCACCACGCTTGCATCGAGTCGGCATTATATTGAATGGCAGGATAAATGGCCACATCCAGGCCGCGTTCCCGGGCAGCCTGGGCCATTAACAAATTATCCTGCCACAAGGCCGTCTTAGCGGGCACTTGCTGCAGCACGGGGGGCGTGGTGCTGGTGTACATCCAGTCCGGCGAAAGAAAGACCCAATTGGCCTGGATGGATTGGATTTCGTCAAACGTCTGGCCAAGGTAAGGCTGCCAGGTGGGGTAGTAACGCGTAGAAAACTCGATACCGGCGGTGAAATCGGCCTGGCGCTGCGTATTTTGGGTGGAAACGACCGTGGGGGGAACGTCTATCTGCTGCCAGTTGGCCCAGCGAGAAATGGTATCCTGGATATCCTGGGGGACTGTGCTGGTTGAGAGGGGCCACCCCTGGGTCGCGCCATGGGTATCGGCATTGTCGGCCACGCCACACTGGTCGTTGCGACAGTAACGATAGTTCACATTGGCAAACAGGTGCATGGGGCTGTAGAGCACGTAGCGCCAGGTGTTTTCGCCCACCGGCCACATGGGGATTGGCTCAGTCCAGGCATATGGATTGAACTGCAAGGAGACGCTATCGTTCACCGGCGTATCGGCGGGCGCATTCACTGTAAATGTGATGGGGGCATTATCGCCGGCACGCCAGCTTTCGACCACATCCTCGATAGTGGCGTCGTGGTCGGGGACGATCAATGTACGGGTTTGAAAACGACCATCCTGGAGATGTTCCGCGTTCCAGAAACCATCCCCGAGGCTGTACTTGTAGCGCAAGCTCAGTCCGCTGGGCAGATTGAGCATGATGGCGTACCGTCCGCTTTCCAGCCGGGTCAAGGCCGGGGCGCGAGAGGCGATGGTATTCAGACCACCGTCCAGATCGGCAAACATGTCTCCCAGAGAATACAGATCGCCCACCATGCGTATGGTAGCGGCCGGATCCGTATCGGCGGGGATGCTGGCCACGAATGTGACGTTGACCCGCTTGGGGGTGGAGACGACCAATGGGGCCGGGGTAGTGGCGTTCTCGGCGATCACTGCGCCTTGCTGGTACGGCAAGAAGGTCCCATCCAGGCTATAGGCCACGACGTTATGCGTGCCCACGGGCAGGTGCTCCAGCAGGAAGGCGCCATCCGCGGCTGTGATGGCTGAAGCGCCGGCAGCGACGACCATGGCGCTGGGCATCGGATTTCCAGAAGCATCACTGATCTTCCCGGATATCCTACCCATGCTTCCCTGGTAAGGTTGGTCGGTCCAGGCACACACCAGGTCTTCGATCGTGGCCGGCCCGGTGACATAATACAGCCGGTAGCGAACTTCTTCCCCGGCGGCGTTATGTTCGATCGTGGGAGGGCTGTCCTCCCGCAGATAACGATATTTGATGATCGAGCCAACTTCGATGGGAATATGCAGGGAAAAATGGTCGGCGTCCACCCCCTCCATACTGTAGCGGGTAGGGTTGATCGCCAACCCGGTCACTTCGTCCAGGATGTCGAACAACACGGCATGGCCGCCGGCGGAACCGGCGGGGATTTCAACGTTGAAGATTAATTCTGCCAGGGGAGGCGTGGGGAGACTTTCGGTGGTGGACGGCGCACTTGTCGGGGAAAGGCCAGGGATGCAAGCGGTGAGCAACCCAAGAAGGAGGAACAGCGAGATCACGAATTGGGAGATTTTTTGCTTTGAACGACTCGCCAACATTTGCACCCCGTGGATGATTTTTTTGTGCGGAGATCTGTTGTTAAACGCCTGAAGAACCCTTTACGTCAGGCCCAGGGCCTGTTTGATTTCGTTCTGTCGGGAAGCCAGGCTGCCCAATACACCATTGACAAAGCGGGGGGTGCTGTCAGAGCCATAGATTTTGGCCAATTCGATGGCTTCATTGATCGCCACCTTAACCGGCGTACAGCCCGAAACAGCGAACTCCCACAGCGCAATACGCAAAATATTGCGGTCTATGGTCGCAACCTGATCGAGAGGCCATTCTGGGGCATGCTGGGCAATGAAATCATCCAGTTGTTTCACGATGGGAATAATGCCAAAGATAATCTGGTGAGAGAAATCCACCAGCGCCGGATCCAGCGCTTCATCGACCAGACGTTCTTCTAATACTTTTCCCGGTGGGTGACCGGTGACATCGACTTCGTAAAGTACCTGTAAAGCTACGCTTCGAGCCTTGGTTCGCGATTTCATGAGGTTGCTGTGCTACTCTGCCGTAAAATCAATATCTTCGATATGGATATTAACTTTGCCGACTTCCATTCCTACCATTTCGGAAATTGCCCGCGAAACCAGATTCTGTAAAGAACGGCT
>JAAZNB010000052.1 GCA_012798515.1 Chloroflexota bacterium | reverse complement strand
TACCGTGGCGGCAAGATCGAGCTCTCTCCTGGCGTTCAACAGATCTTAGAGTTTGCAATCGAAGAAGCCCGGCGTATGGGGCATCATTATATCGGTACAGAGCACCTGTTGTTGGGATTGGTTAGGTTAAACGAAGGACGCGCCATGGAGGTCCTGCGTAAATTAGGGGTCACTCCGGAGCAAATTCGCCGCCAAACCCGCCGTGTCCTGCAAGAGAGCAGCACGGCTTCGGCAACAACGTCCAGTACCAAGAGTGCTTCTCGGCTGGAAAAAGACAAAGAAAAAGACCGGCCAAAAACGCCGTTGGTAGACCAGCTGGCAGTCGATCTGACTGCCCGAGCTGAAGAAGGCAAACTCGACCCCGTAATCGGTCGACAAAAAGAGATCGAGCGGGTGATCCAGATCCTGGCTCGTCGTAATAAGAATAACCCCGCCCTGATTGGCGAACCTGGCGTAGGCAAGACCGCCATTGTGGAAGGTCTGGCTCAACGTATCATTGAAGGTGATGTCCCTTCGCTGCTGCTGGACAAGCGCGTATTGCAGCTCGACGTCGGTTCCCTGGTCGCCGGCACCATGTACCGCGGCCAATTCGAGGAACGGTTGAAACGGGTCATCGACGAACTGAAAACTTCCGGCGCCATCTTGTTCATCGATGAGGTGCACATGCTGGTCGGCGCCGGCGCGGCCGGCTCCTCGGTAGACGCCGCCAACATCCTGAAGCCCGCCCTCTCGCGTGGGGAGCTGCAGGTCATCGGCGCCACCACCCTGGACGAATACCGCAAACATATCGAAAGCGACGCAGCGCTCGAACGCCGCTTCCAACCCATTATCGTCAACGAGCCCAGCATCGAAGAAACCATCCAGATCCTGCGCGGCATCCGCTCGGCGTACGAGGAACACCACCGCTTGAACATCTCGGATGACGCCCTGGATTCTGCCGCCCGGCTCTCGGCCCGCTACGTTACCGAGCGCTTCCTGCCCGATAAGGCCATCGACCTGATCGACGAAGCGGCTTCACGCGTGCGCATGTACAAGAGTCCCGCGGCGCAGACGACCAAGTCGATCATGACCGAGCTGCGCGAGATCCGCCAGAACCGCAGTATTGCCCTGGAGGATGGGCGCACCGACGACGCTCAGGAACTGCTCGACCGCGAGACCAGCCTGGAAAGCCAGCTGGATACCATCCGCACCGGGTGGGACCCGGCCACCAGCCCCATCGTGACCACCGAGGACATCGCCGAGCTGGTCTCCATGTGGACCGGCGTGCCGATCATGCAGCTCGCCAAAGAAGAATCCGAGCGGCTGCTGCATATGGAAGACGACCTGCGCGGCCAGATCATCGGCCAGGAAGAGGCAGTGGTGACGATTGCCAAGGCCATCCGCCGCTCCCGCTCCGGCCTGAAAGATCCTCGCCGCCCGATCGGTTCGTTCATGTTCCTCGGCCCCACCGGTGTGGGGAAGACCGAGCTGACCAAGGCCCTGGCGCGCTTCCTCTTCGGCAGTGAAGACGCCCTGGTACAGCTGGACATGTCGGAGTTCATGGAACGCCACAACGTCAGCCGCCTGGTCGGTGCGCCGCCCGGATACGTGGGCTACGAAGAGGCCGGCCAGTTGACCGAAGCCATCCGCCGCCGCCCCTACTCGATCATCGTTTTCGACGAGATTGAAAAGGCTCATCCCGAAGCCCAGAACATGCTGTTGCAGATCATGGAAGAGGGCCACCTCAGCGACGCCCGCGGCCACAAGGTCGATTTCCGCAACACGATCATCGTGATGACTTCCAACATCGGCGCCGACGTCATCAAGCGCCAGACCGCCTTTGGTTTCCAGGGCAAACGCGACGAAGTCCAGGAAGAAAAGCTGGCCTACGAAGAGATGCGCAAGAAACTGCTCGAATCGTTGAAGCGCGTCTTCCGGCCCGAGTTCATCAATCGTCTGGACGGCATGATCGTCTTCCGGGCCTTGAACCGGGAGGACATCCGCCAGATCGTCAACCTGGAGATCAGCAAGGTTGCCGGGCGCCTGCAAGAGCACGACATCGTCCTGCGGCCTACCGAAAACGCCCTGGACCTGCTGGCGCAAGAAGGCTACGACCCGGAGATGGGCGCTCGCCCGTTACGCCGGGTGATCCAGCACAAGGTGGAAGACCCCCTGTCCGACGCCCTGCTGGCGCACGAATTTGAGGATGGGTCGGAGATTCTGATCGACACCAACGAAGACAGCGACGTCGTCTTGAAGAAGGCCGAAGGAGATCCCACCGAGCCGGAACAAGCGATGGGCGTCAACGCCTGAAGATTTCCTTACCATCCAGTTTTATTGAGTTTCACGAATCGCCCGGTGTAAAGTTTACACCGGGCGACGTATCTACCCTCACTGGGGTCGACATTCTGTGAGCGAGCCATGAGTAAAACAACCACACACTACGTTTGCCAACAATGTGGCCGAACCTCGCCCCGCATGCTGGGCCGCTGCCCCTCGTGCGGCAGCTGGGACAGTATGGTCGAAGTGCTGTTGGCCCCCTCCTCGGTCGCAGAGGGATCCGCCAGCCGCGGGCTGAGCGGGCGCTCGCAGCCGCAGCGCCTGGCAGACATCGAGGGTGACGCCGAACAGCGCCTGCCCCTGCCCATCGGCGAATTTGCGCGTGTGCTGGGCGGCGGCGTGGTGCCGGGCTCGATTGTCCTGGTCGGCGGCGACCCGGGCATCGGCAAATCCACCCTCATGCTGCAAATGGCCGTCGAGATGGCTCACCAGGGCACCGTGCTGTACGTCTCGGGAGAAGAGTCGGAACGCCAGATTAAAATGCGCGCCGTGCGCCTGTTCCACGACACCAACGGCAAGCAGACGGCCACACCCGAGGGGCTTTACCTGGTCACCGAGACCAACCTGAACACGATCCTGGAACACGTGAATACCGTCCACCCGACCCTGCTGGTGGTGGACTCGATTCAGACCGTGTATATCCCCGAGATGGAATCCACCGCCGGGTCGATTTCACAGGTGCGCGAGTGCTCCTCGCGCCTGCGCGAGCTGGCCAAGTCCAGCGGCATCGCCGTGTTCGTCATCGGGCATGTCACCAAGGAAGGGGTCATCGCCGGGCCGCGCGTGCTGGAGCACATCGTCGATACGGTCCTTTACCTGGAAGGGGACAGCTTCCAATCATTCCGCCTGCTGCGCTCGGTCAAGAACCGCTTCGGGGCCACATCCGAGGTGGGTGTGTTCGAAATGCGCGAGCGCGGCATGGCCGAGGTGCCCAACCCTTCCGAAGCTTTCCTGGCCGAGCGCATGGTCAGTGCGCCCGGGTCGGCCATCGCCGTCACCATGGAGGGCACCCGCCCCATCCTGGTCGAGCTGCAAGGCCTGACCAGTCCCACCCATTTCGGCAACCCGCGCCGCACGCCCAACGGCATTGACACCAACCGCCTGCTGATACTCGCCGCTGTACTCACCCGCCGGGTGGGGCTGCGCCTGGCCGAGCAGGACGTGTTCGTCAACGTGGTGGGCGGGCTGCGCATCAGCGAACCGGCCGCCGACCTGGCCATCGCTGCGGCGGTCACCTCTTCGATGCGCGACCTGCCGGTGCGCGCCGATGCCGTGCTGATCGGCGAGATCGGCCTGTCCGGCGAGCTGCGTTGGGTGGGCCAGATGACGGCGCGGTTGAACGAAGCTGCCAAACTGGGCTTCAAGACGGCCATCATCCCCCGCCGGGTACGGAAAAGCGAACCCTGGCCGGAGGGAATCCAGGTCATCGAGGCGCGCTCACTGCGTGAAGCGCTGGAACATGCTCTTGTAGGGGGAGAACATTCTACACGAAAGAAAGAGTAATGCCCATGTTTTTGAAACGAGTACAACTTTCCCTGATCCACCTGGCCGTCGCCATGACGCTGGTCCCCATCAATAGCACCCTCAACCGGGTGATGATCAAAGAAATGGCCATTTCGGCCACCCTGGTGTCCATTCTGGCTTCTCTGCCGTATCTATTTTCCCCCACCCAGGTCCTGATCGGTTCCTACGCCGACCGCCATCCCGTCTTCGGCTGGCGGCGCACCCCCTACATCGCCGCCGGGCTGCTGCTGTGTGTTGCCGGCGTCACCCTGGCTCCCCAGGTGGTGTTCCTCATGCCACAAAACTGGTGGCTGGGGCTGGGGCTGTCAGTCTTGACCTTCGGCGCCTGGGGCATGGGCTTCAACCTGGCCAGCGTCTCATACCTGTCCCTGGCCTCCGAAATCTCCGGGGAGCGCGGCCGCACGCGCACTGTTTCGATCATGTGGTTCGTGATGATCCTGGGCATCATCTTTACCGCCGCCAGCCTCAGCCATTTGATGGAGCCCTATTCCCCCCAAACCTTACGTTACGCCTTTGAAATCGTCGGGCTGGTCTCTCTGGCCCTCGGCCTGCTGGGGCTGTTCCGTTTGGAGCCCCGCCAGACCACCCCGGCCCAATCCGCCCCGGCCCAGGCGCGCGATTCCTGGCCCACTTTGCTGCGCGTGGTGCTCTCAAACCCGCAGGCGCGGCGTTTCTTTGTCTATATGATCGTGCTGCTGGCCGCCATCCTGGGCCAGGACGTGCTCCTGGAGCCCTACGCCGGTGAAGCTTTCCATTTGCCGGTCGAAGCCACCACGCGCATCACTTCCATCTGGGGCACGTGTGTCTTGATCACCCTGCTGGCGGCCGGATTCCTGGAAAAGCGCTTTTCCAAGCGGCGCATCGTCCAGGTCAGCGCCTGGGTGGCCCTGGTAGGCTTCCTGATCATCGCTTTCTCCGGGTTCATCGGCCAGAAGAACGTCTTCTACGCCGGCGTGATGGTCCTGGGCCTGGGCACCGGGTTGTCCACCGCTTCGAACCTGTCGTTGATGCTGGACATGACCACCAGCCGGGTGGGACTGTTCATCGGCGCCTGGGGCATGGCCGACGCCCTGGCCCGCCTGGTCGGCACGGTGACCAGCGGGGCCGTCCGTGACCTGATCACCCAGTTCAGCCAGAGCGCCATCGCCGGCTACGTGGTAGTCTTTCTCTTGCAGGCCGGTATGCTCCTGGTCTCCTGGTTCCTGCTGCGCGGCCTGGACGTGGAGCGTTTCCAACAGGAAAGCCCTCCCCTGGGAGTGGTCGAACGTTCCGCCATGATCAACGAAACCTGAGCCGCAGCTGTTACGCGTCTGTCTTTCCCCCAGAGATTGGCAAGGGAAAAGGCCTGCTTCTCCACGCCCGGCCATTGACACGCGCGCCGAATGACGATAGATTTAGAACCTATCCGCAAACTATTTCTTTGAGTGTTTTTTGTCGAGCGAAGCTCGACAAAAAACACTCAAAAAGAATATTCGGATAGATATTTAGTCAGCGTATTTTGTACGCCGGCAGCCCGCTTTCGATTTTGAGGTAAATCATGGTTCAATCTCTCCTGAATTGGGGTCCTCTTTCCCACGT
>JAAZNB010000443.1 GCA_012798515.1 Chloroflexota bacterium | reverse complement strand
CCCTCGGCCGACCTGTATGCCCTGGGCGCGACTTTACACCACCTGCTTTCCCGCCGTGACCCACGCCTGGAGCCGCCGTTTACCTTCTCAGAACGGCCGGTGCGCCAGATCAACCCTGCCGTCTCGCCAGAACTGGAAAATGTGATCAATACGGCCTTGCAGTACAACGTACAAGACCGCTTCCCTTCCGCGGAAGCTTTCAAGGAAGCTTTGATCACGGTAGCGCGGAAAACCGGGGCATTGCAGCGTGTAGCCATCCGTACCGGGCCGTTGGTGAGCGACCAGCAGATCAAACCACTGTGGACGTTCCGCTGTGAGGACGAAATTCGAGCCTCGCCCATTTGCGAAGGCGGCGCGATTTACGTAGGCGCATACGACAATAACCTGTATTCGGTGGATGCCAAGACCGGCCAGTTTATCTGGAAGTATCCGACCGATGGGGGGATCGTTGGCCGGCCGGTGCTCAACGATGGCAACGTCTATTTCGGTTCGGAAGACCACAACCTGTATGCAGTGGGGGCGCGAACCGGGAAAGTAGTATGGACCTATCAAACCGATGGGCCTATTCGTAGTTCGCCGCGCCTGTATGAGGGCTACATCTTTATCGGGTCGGACGATGGGTATTTGCACGCCGTCAATGCGGCTAACAATCGCCGGCAGTGGCGCGCCGATGCGGGGGATGCCATCCGTTCCACTCCATTTATCGCCAACGATCTGATCTATTTCGGTTGTGAAGGCGGGGAAGTGTTCTGCGTCGATCTGAGCGGCGAGACCAAATGGCGTTTCAAGACCAAAAGGGCAGTGACGTCTTCTCCGCTGGTTTCAGGGGGCGTGATTTACGTGGCGTCCCTCGATTCCACGTTTTATGCCCTGGATGCCAAAACCGGCTGGGTTTTGTGGCGATTCCGTATGGGGAAAGGTTCAATCTCGACTCCCTACAAGATGGATAACCTCCTGTTTATCGGTTCGGCGGATGACAATATTTACTGCATCGAGGCCGGAAGCGCCAAAGAGATCTGGCGTTTCAAGACCGATCACCAGGTGAGCGGCTCGCCAATTGCGTACAA
Source organism: Chloroflexota bacterium (assembly GCA_012798515.1). Lineage (GTDB taxonomy): Bacteria > Chloroflexota > Anaerolineae > Anaerolineales > Anaerolineaceae > JAAZNB01. The sequence goes on along the minus strand of JAAZNB010000443.1, from coordinate 9,008 downwards.
AGACGCGATTTACTGCGGGTCGGCAGATGGGATCGTCTATTGTCTGGAATATCGCTCGGGGCGGTTGCGGTGGAAGTTCAAGACCGGCGGGCCGATCACCGGCACACCGTTCATCAACAATGATATCCTCTACATCGGGTCAACCGATCATTTCCTGTATGCATTACTGGCTTAAATTCGGGCTGGTTCATCTCCGTGGATTTGGAGGCATTGAGTGAAAGATTTCTTCGACAAATTGTTCGGGAAGCGAAAGAGCGCAGTGTTGGACGTGGAGACTGCGCCGCTTTCAGAAGAACAGTTGCGGTCCGTATCACAGGTAACCGTCTCATATACTCCACCGCAAATATTGGTGGCCAGCGGGCAATCCACCGGAATGCAGCGAGAGCATAACGAGGATACGATTTTTACATTATGTTCGACCCTCGCCAACGGCGAGAACGATATTCCGTTTGGTGTATTTATCGTAGCCGACGGAATGGGGGGACACCAGCACGGCGAGGTCGCCAGCAGCGTGGCCACGCGGGCCATGGCCGAACATGTCTTGAAAAAGTTATACTACCCCATGGTGGGTTTGCGTCCCCAGGAACAAAATGAAAGCTTGCAAGAAATCCTGGAGGCTGGCGTACGTGAAGCCCACCAGACGGTCCACCGGCGCGCCCCGGGGGGCGGCACGACTTTGACCACCGGGCTGCTGCTGGGGGAACAAATTCTGATTGCACACGTGGGCGACAGCCGGGCATATTTTATTTATCCGGATGGCCGGATGTTGCAACTGACCCAGGACCATTCCCTGGTGCGGCGGCTGGTCGAGCTCGGCCAGCTGACCGAAGCCGAGGCAGTGGTCCATCCCCAACGCAATGTGCTCTACCGGGCGATTGGCCAGAACGAGCCCTTCCACCCGGACGTTAATAATTTCCTCTTCCCTCATCCCGGGTACATGTTGATCTGTTCAGATGGCCTGTGGGGCGTGCTGCCGGACACAGACATCTTCCGGATCGTCAATGCGGCTCCGAATCCATCGCAAGCCTGTTACGAGCTGGTACAGGCGGCCAACAATGCCGGCGGCCCGGATAACATTAGCGTGATCCTGGTGCAATATGTTGGGTAGTGATTGGATCGATGACGCAAGAACCTGACTATTACCGACTGCTCGGCGTTTCTCAAGATGCAACTTTTGAGGAGATTCGGAACGCATATTTTGACGCTGCCAGGCGGCTGCACCCTGACGTAAACGTTGAACCTTCTGCAAAAGAGCAATTTCTGGTCGTACAGAAAGCCTATGATGTGATATCCAACCCGGCGCGCCGATTGGTTTACGATAAGAAGCAGGCCTCTCAATATCAGCCGGAAGGGATTACGGTTAATTTACAGTACAGCGCCCCGTCTTTATTGGTCCTGGACGAACCACAACTGATCTATTGCCTGGTCGAGATCCTGTCTACATCGGAGGCGAGCTCTGAGAATATGCCGCCGTTGAATATCTGCCTGGTCATCGACCGCTCGAACTCGATGAAGGGCGATCGGATCGAGACGGTCAAGGCCAATATCATCGAACTGCTCAATCGCGTGAGTAAACATGATATTCTCAGTATCGTGGCATTCAGCGACCGGGCAGAAGTGGTTTTGCCGCCTTCCCAGGTGGTCGATGTATCTCGGGTGGAGCAGTTGATCAACCTGGTCAACACCGGGGGCGGCACCGAGATCTACCAGGGGTTGAAGACCGGCGTCGCACAACTGGAATTGCTGGGCAATGCCAGTGAGATCCGGCACCTGATCTTGTTGACCGATGGCCATACGTATGGTGATGAGAATGATTGTGTCGAATTATCTCGCCAGGCCGTCCAACAAGGGATTACAATTTCTGCATTGGGAATCGGTCATGAGTGGAATGATCAATTCTTAGATCAAATTGCCAGCATTAGTGGTGGAAATACTTTTTACATCTCTTCCCCGCGGGACCTTAAGAAATATCTCGACCAGAAGGTGAAGGCAATTGAGTATGTGCATGCACGTGGGGTTGCGTATGAATTTTCAATTGGGCCGGATGTGCAATTACACTATGCATTCCGGTTGTCCCCGGATTTAGGACCGCTTTCGTTGAGTTCCCCAATGGTCCTGGGGAACCTCCAATACAGCCGTTCGATTACTGCTTTGTTGGAGTTTCAAGTGGCACCACATTTACTGCAGAAAGGATTGGCGACACTGGCGCATGGCAAAATACGGGCGAACATTGCAGCTGATAATAGAGTAATTCGCCATGCTGTAGACTTGGAAAGACCTGTTTCAACTCAATATAACCTCGGGCATCCGCCAGCAGCCATTGTCGAAGCCATGTCAAAACTGACGCTGTATCGAATGCAGGAGCATGCGAAAGAACAATTGGATGCTGGTGATATCCTTGGGGCTACAAGACGTCTTCAATACCTCGCGTCTAATTTGCTGGCTGGTGGAGATCGTGAGTTGGCACATGTCGTATTGGTCGAAGCAGAACACATCAAACAAAGCCACCGCTTTAGCGAAGATGGCGATAAGCGGATAAAATACGGCACACGGGCGCTGTTATTGCCTGATGGATTGGAGCAAGAGAACCTATGATTGTTTGTCCAAACTGCCACAAAAACGTTATGGCTGGGTCCTTGTTTTGCAGTGAGTGCGGGGCCAAGTTGATTACAGGGGCTCACCTCACGACGCAATCCATTCCGAAAGGGACGTCGGATATTTTAGGAAATCCACCCAAGCCTCAATCGTCCCCTCTGCAAGACCCGGATAACAAATCGGGGGCTTATATTTCGCTCCATCTCCTGGAAAGTGGCCAGATTTTGAACCTGGTTGGCCGTACCGAGTTTACCCTGGGCCGCGTTGGAGAACGACAGCCGATCTTGCCCGACATCGACCTTTCGCCGTATGATGCTTACGTGCAGGGGGTTTCCCGACTGCACGCACTGTTAAAGATCTCGGACCAGGTGGTGATCGTTACCGACCTGGGCTCTTCCAATGGGACGCGGGTGAATGGACAAAAAATCTTACCCCACATCGATTATCCCTTGAACCATGGGGATGTCGTCGCCCTGGGTAAGTTAAAGATCCAAATCCTTATCCATAAATAGCCGACCGGGTAGAGGAAAAACAGAATGCCAACTGTTATTGTTCATATCCAGAGTGAGGATCCTGTTCTCGGGGAGATCGAGTCGCTGCCGGCGCCCGGGGATACCATTTTGACCGTCAAAAACCCTCGCCGGAAAGATGGAAAGGATCTGGCTTTCATCGATCCCAGCGTCACTACGGTCATCTGGACTTTATCCAGGGTCACTTTTATCGAGGTGTTGCCGGCGGGCGAAGAAGATGAGATCATTACTTTCGTTCGGGAGTAAGTTCTATGCTGGATGACCAATTAAAAAACCGGGTGATCCTGGTCGTTGACGATGAAGAACGGATGGTGCGATTTATCCGCTTGAACCTGGAGCACGATGGCTTTCAAGTCGTCGAGGCGTTCAGGGGATTGGAAGCCATCGAGGCGCTGCGTGATTCACTGCCCGACCTGGTACTTTTGGACGTGATGCTGCCCGACATCGATGGGTTCGAAGTCCTCAAGATGATCCGCGAGATCAGCAACGTGCCGGTGATCATGTTGACCGCTAAAGGTGAAGAAAATGACCGGGTGCGCGGCCTCGAACTGGGCGCGGATGACTATGTAACCAAACCGTTCAGCCCGCGAGAACTGGTCAGCCGGGCACGGGCCGTCTTGCGACGCGTCGATTCGGCCGGGGTAGCCTCGAAAGACGAAATTGTGGTCGATGACCGCCTGAGAATCGACTTCGGGCGGCGGGAAGTGTGGGTGGAAGGGAAACAGGTCAAACTGCGGCCGACAGAATACCGTCTCTTGTATCATCTGGTGCAGAACGCCGGTTGGGTCATGACTTACGACCAGCTGCTTTCCAAAGTGTGGGGATACGAATACCGGGATGAGCCGCATTACGTGCGCCTATACGTTAACTATCTGCGCCAGAAGTTAGAGAAAGATCCGGCCAATCCCAAATATATCCTCACTGAAAGAGCGGTTGGATACCGGTTCATCGATTATCACCGGCTTAAAGAGGAACCGACAAAAAAGTAAGTAAACAAGATAGAATGAATTATTGTTATCCGGATAAACTTTGGTAAAATAGATCAACGATGGCATTAATTTCAAAGGCAATGGCAGATATCAGGAGTAAACATGACAAGTGAACCAGTACACGTGACGGATGATGCATTCGAAAAAACCGTTTTACAATCACCGATCCCCGTAATCGTAGACTTCTGGGCGCCCTGGTGTGGTCCCTGCCGTATGGTTGCCCCCGTCCTGGATAAACTGGCCAATGAGTATAGTGAAAAATTATTGGTAGCAAAAGTGAACACGGATGAAAACCCAGATTGGGCAACCCGGTTTGGCGTACAGGGTATCCCAACCATGTTATTCGTGGCCGGTGGCAAAGTAGTCCACCGCCAGGTGGGCGCCTTACCAGAAGGCATGCTGAGAGAAGTCGTGACTCAATTTATGTCGGTGGTGGAGAATTCCCACACCAATAATTAAATAACCGTCCAAGCCTTTTGCGGCAGTATGCCGGCCGGAAAGGCCGGGACGTCTATAAATCAGGGTTATCAGGGGCAGCCTGGCTGTCCTCAATAACCCTGATCGTTTTAATTTTGGTCTTCAGAAGGTAGTGCTAACCTTCTTTTACCCTTTCGATGTTGGCGCCCAGCGAAAGCAATTTCTGGTCTACCTGTTCATATCCACGATCGATTTGCCCCACATTGCGGATGACGGATTTACCGGTAGCAGATAGAGCCGCCAGCACGAGAGCCATGCCGGCCCGGATGTCTGGGCTTTCCATTTTTTCCCCATACAGGCGCGTGGGGCCCTGAACGATGCAGCGATGTGGATCGCACAGGACGACCTGGGCGCCCATGCCGACGAGTTTGTCGGTGAAGAACATGCGACTGGGGTACATCCAGTCGTGAAACAGCACCGTGCCACGCGACTGGGTCGCCACCAGGATGGCGATAGACATCAAATCGGTCGGGAAGGCAGGCCAGGGCATGACACTGATTTCGGGGATGGCTCCGCCCAGGTCGGCTTCAATGGTCAGGCGTTGTTCAGCCGGCACCAGGATATCCTCGCCTTCCACCACCCATTCCACACCCAGGCGCCCGAAGACCAGGCGAATCATATCCAGGTATTGCGGACCGGCATCATGGATGCGGATGGATCCGTTGGTTACGGCCGCGGCGCCAATGAAACTAACCACTTCGAGGTAATCGGGTCCAATACTGAATTCTCCCCCGTGCAGGTGGTCGACGCCGCAAATTTGTAGTGTGTTGGAGCCAATGTTCTCGATGTGGGCGCCCAACTGGTTCAAGAAATGGCACAATTCCTGGATGTGCGGTTCGCTGGCAGCATTGCGGATGGTAGATTCCCCGCGGGCCATGACGCAGGCCATAATCGCATTTTCGGTAGCCGTTACACTGGCTTCGTCGAGCAAGATGTCAGCCCCGGTCAGCGAGCCGGTAAGGAAATGGAAGGAGCGATCGTAATTTACCTGGACGCCCAATTTTTGTAAAGCCAGGATGTGCGTATCCACCCGTCTGCGACCGATGACGTCGCCCCCGGGCGGTGGAAGGTGGAGTTCACCTGCCCGGGCGGCCATAGGGCCGGCCAGCAGGATTGAGGCGCGAATTTTGCGACAGATGTCGGGGTCCAAATCGGCCGGACGGACTTGCGCAGCCCGGACCCGCCAGGTGTGTGGGTCGAGGGTTTCGATCTCTACCCCCAGGCTTTCGATGAGGGAACGCATGGTGCGTACATCGTGGATATCTGGAACGTTATGCAGCGTAATCGGCTCATCGGTCAACAGGCAAGCCGCGAGCATGGGTAAACAGGCGTTTTTGTTCCCAGAAGGAGTTACTTCTCCCGTCAAAGGTTGGCCACCCTCGATGATGAACTTTTCCATGAAACCTCCAGATGGTTATTGTTCGATGCAATTCTATCATTAACGGGAATACGAGTTAGCGGTTAAAATAGATCCCGTACGGGTAGTATCTAAAAATCCTGCTACGAGGCTTGATCCATGACCGACGCAAACATGTACGTCCAAGATCCTAACCCACAAGGTGGTCTGCCGGTTGTCCTGCTGCACGGCTTGGGGGCGACTTCGAGCTGTTGGGGGTACCAGGTGCCAGCGCTGGTGGCCGCCGGTATGCGTCCAGTGGCGCCAGACCTGCCCGGTTTCGGTCAGTCGCCGTTCACCGGCCGGCGTTGGAATGTACGTTACGTGACCCGGCAACTGGTAGAGACGCTGTCCGCCCGGTTGGATGGGCATAAAGCCGTGGTGGCGGGTATATCCATGGGTGGGGTCTTTGCGCTCCAGCTGGCGGTAGATTATCCCGAAATGGTTGAGAGCCTGGTGTTGGTCAATACTTTTGCCTGTTTGCGACCCCGGCGTTGGAATGACTTGCGCTATCTCCTCATCCGCTTCGTTAAAGCCAGCCTGATGGGAGCCCCGGCGCAGACCGAGATGGTCGCTCAACGCCTGTTCCCGGGCCCGGAACAAGAAGAAATGCGCCAGATCTTTTTGAGCCAGGCGGCGCAGTCTGACCGGCGGGTATACCGGGCAGCGATGCGCACACTGGCGCTCATCGATTTGCGCCGCTCTTTACCAACCATCCGGGCTAAGACGCTGGTGGTCAGCGGAGCCCGGGATAACACCGTCGGCCTGGTGGTGCAGGAAGAGCTGGCCGAGAGGATCCCGGGAGCGAGACGGACGATCATTTCCAATGCCGGTCACGCGGTAATTGCCGAGCAGCCAGATCTTTTCAACCAGGCGCTGCTCGACTTCCTTGTAGAATAATTCTAGACCAAGCGATCAAGCGCCCGCAGCCGGGCGGTCCAATAATTCTTTGAACGTGTCCAGGTCATTGGTGGGCTGCCGGCACACGAAGCCGGCGCATACGTAGGCGGTGGTGTTCCCATCTTTCGCCGGCCGGTCGTGCAACAATGCCGGCTGGGCAGTTTCGGATGGGACGGGGCTGCCGGCCAGGATGGCGCGTGGGCGGTAGCGTGACCAGTATTCCTGGGCGAAAGTCGACTCGCCGGTCTGGCCGGCAGGCCACACCAGGGCTACCTGCTGGACCGGACCGATGGCAAAGTCGGCGGCCTGCAGCCAGAACGCAAACGCAGTGGGGTAACGGATCGCCAGGTCGCCAATGGAACCAAGCATGGCAGATGCCATATCGAGCAATTCCCCTTCACCGCTAAAGGCAGATAACCTCAGTAATGCCAGACAGGCCAAAGCATTTCCGGACGGAGTAGCGTTGTCCTGGTATTCCTTGGGGCGCAGCAGTAAATTCGGCTGGTCGTTGCGTGTGTTGTAAAATCCCCCCTGGGGGTCACGATAGTGTTCGACCATCTCCGCTGCCAGAGATTGAGCCATGTGGAACCAGTGCGAATCCAGGTCGGCCTGATACAGGTCGAGCAAGGCCAGAATGAGCGCGCCGTAATCTTCCAGGTAAGCAGTGTGCCTGAGCTGGCCGGCTCGCCAGGCACGGTGTAAAACGCCATCCGAGTGCATGCTTTCGGTCAGGAATCTGGCGTTCTGGCGGGCGATGTCCAGGTAATCCGGACGTTGTAAGGCCCTACCGGCGGCGCTGAACGCCATCGATGCCAGGGCATTCCAGGAGACCAATATTTTATCGTCTGTAGCCGGGCGCACACGCTGCGACCTGGCCTGGTACAGCCGGCGGTGGATCTGATCCAGACGGCCGGCGAGCTGTTCTTCGGGAATCTGGAGGGCAAGCGCCAGGGCACCCGCATCGACTGCCTGTTTTAAAATGTTCTTGCCTTCAAAATTCCCGTGCTCGTCCGGTTGGTAGGCTTGTGTCAGCAGGGCCATATCGGCCGGGTCGGGGAGGGCAGCTTGCAACTCGGATAGGCTCCAGGTGTAGAACTTGCCTTCCTCGCCTTCGGAATCGGCGTCCAGGCTGCTATAGAATCCCCCGGATGGGTGGCGCATCTCGCCACGAAGGAAATCCAGGGTTTCGACGCAGGTGCGTTTGAAATCCTCAACCCCGGTGAGCTGGTAGGCGTGCAGATAGACCTGGGCGAGCTGGGCGTTATCGTACAGCATCTTCTCGAAATGGGGCACGAGCCAGTGGTTGTCGGTGCTGTAGCGGTGAAAGCCCCCACCGACGCGGTCATACAACCCGCCGCGATTCATGCTGTGCAGCGCATGGAGGGCGATCTCCTGGGCCGGCTGGCTGCCGCGCGTGGCCTGCTGGAGGAGGTACTCAATCGCCATAGGCGCGGGAAACTTGGGCGCCTGCCCCCATCCACCATTGAGGTGATCATAACTGCGGATCAACGTATCCGTCGCCCGGTCGAGCAGGCCGGCATCCAAAGCGCCGGTCTGCGTAACATTCCAATACAGGTTGGGCTTGATGTGTCCGCTCAGCTCGGCCGAGACTCGCTTGACCTCGGAGCGATCTTTTTGCCATACCTGGAGGATGCTGGTCAGCACTTCCATGAAGGCAGGCATGCCGTGGCGGCGGACGGGTGGAAAATATGTGCCGCCGTAGAAGGGCTCCAGGTCGGGGGTGAGAAAGGCGCTCAAGGGCCATCCACCCTGGCCGGTCAGAGCAGTCACGGCGGCCATATAAATCGCGTCCAGGTCGGGGCGTTCTTCACGGTCCACTTTGATGCTGACAAAATGTTGGTTCAAGAAATCCGCCGTACGCGGGTCTTCGAAGGACTCGTGCTCCATGACGTGGCACCAGTGACAGGCAGCATACCCGATGCTGAGGAAGATCGGTTTATCTTCAGCACGAGCCTTTTGAATAGCTTCTTCGCCCCAGGGGAACCATGCTACCGGGTTGTGGGCATGTTGGAGCAGATAAGGTGATGTTTCGTTGATCAGTCGATTGGATATTTGCTTGTGGTCGTCCAAATGGCCACCTCTCTTCAAGATAAATTACCT
>JAAZNB010000051.1 GCA_012798515.1 Chloroflexota bacterium | reverse complement strand
CCGCCGGCCAAAAGCCAGCTCCAGGGTGGAGCCGGGTTTCAAGCCCAGGCCGGAGTCCTTGATCATTACCGGCGAAACAAGCAGCTCATCCCCGTTTTGGGGAAGACGTCCGGAGATCAACTGGATGGAGTGGTTTTGGAAGGCAAGTGCGTCGTAGGCGGTAACGTACAGATAGGGCCGCACGGTGTTGTGGCTGCCATAGGTGGCGCTCCCGAGCGACTGGCTGAGCAGTGCCGTCTGGACGGCGTTGTTTTCGGTGATATATTGCGCCTTGTCATAGGGCACGGCGTGGAACTGGGCGTGCCAATTCCCCGACATATAGATCTCATGGTCGATCATCACCTTCTGGAAGCTGATACCCAGCAGGAATACCCCGCAGATCAGCGCCGCAGACAGGATCACCCCCAGGATGGTCACCGCGGTGCGCTTCTGGTTCAACCGCAAGTACTTCAGGGTATACGTGGTCAGGATGTTCATGCCCGCACCGCTTCGTCGCGCAGGATACGCCCGTCGCCGAAGGTGATAATGCGGTCGGCCTGCAGGGCGATGTCGCGGTCGTGGGTCACCACGATCAGGGTCTGGTGGTAGCGCTGGTTGGAGAGCTTGAGCAGCGCCATGATCTCCCTGGCGTTGCTGCTGTCCAGGTTACCGGTGGGCTCGTCCGCCAGGATCAGGGCGGGGTTATTGATCAGCGCCCGCCCGATGGAGACGCGCTGTTGCTGCCCGCCGGAGAGCTGGTTGGGCAGGTGCCCGACCCGGTCGCCAAGCCCCAGCGTGGCGACGATCTCCTGCAGGCGCGCCTCATCCAGGCTACGCTCATCCAGGAGCAACGGCAGGGTGATGTTTTCCTCGACGGTGAGGATAGGGATCAGGTTGTAAAACTGGTAGATGAGGCCGATCTGCCGGCGGCGGAAGATGGCCAGTTTGGTCTGGTCGAGGGCGCAGATGTCCGTGCCGTCCACCAGCACCTGGCCGGAGCTGGGTGTATCTACCCCGCCCAGGATGTGCAGCAAGGTCGATTTGCCCGAGCCGGAAGGGCCGACAATGGCGACAAATTCGCCTTTTTCCACACTGAAGCTGACGTCATCCAGCGCCTTGATCTGCGTGTCGCCTTTTCCGTATACCTTCGAAAGGTTGTGCACCTTGAGGATTTCCACTTTGTACCTCCAAAGAATATATGTCGTACCGATATTTCCAGCATACGGAGGGAAAGTGACCGTGCGGTGACTGCGATTGTGACAATTTATTCACCTGACGGTGTGCGTCAGGTGGCTCTTTCCGACTTTGTTCGATAACGAAGGAAAACTATACCATTGCGAAAGCGATGTTCCGCCAATAGTTCGAGCTCCAATCGCAGGTTATCCGGCAGCGCCGGTTTGCCGCCTCCCACGAGAATCGGGATAAGGAACAATTGGCACTCGTCGATCAACCCGGCCCGGAAGGCCTGGGCGGCGAGTTCAGGGCCCCCGATAAGGATGTCATGTTCGCTGGCGGCTTTTATCTGGCGAATCGCTTGCGGATCAAAGTTTTGCTCGAGCTGCGTTTTACGAGTAGATATCGTCTTCAACGTCCTGGAGTACACAATTTTGTTGGCTGCTTGCCAGGTCTCAGCGAAATCACGCATGGGCGGAGACTCGGCAGCCAGGTTGGGATCAGTCTCCCACACCATCATGGTCTCATACATTCGCCGCCCATAAAGATGCGTGCGGGTTGTCCTGACGATGTTGGTGATAAATTGGAACGATTCCTCACTTGGGTCGGTCCAGTCAAATTTACCATCCTTGTCCTCGGTGTATCCGTCGAGTGAGATATTCGCTATATAAATCAATTTCGCCATATTCGACCTCCATTCTTACACCGATGCATACCCCCCGATCATACCTGTATGCTCACAGGAACGACCACGCCTTAAACCACCCCGTGGAAAAGGCGGATCTCGAAGCGCGTTCCCTCTCCGGGCTCGCTGCGCACAGTGATATCGCCGCCCTGGGCGGTGAAGATGGCTTTGGCCAGGGCCAACCCGATGCCGGCGCTGTTCTCGCCGGCGTTCTCACCCCGATAGAAACGGTTGAAGATGTTGGGTAAATCCCGGCTGGCGATCCCCCCGCCCTCGTCGCTGACCATGATCTCAGCGTACAGGGCGTTGGCGCGGTAGGTAATCTCGATCTTCCCACCCTCTGGGGTGTGTTCCACACAGTTCTTGACCACGTTGGTCAGCGCCTCTGCGCTCCAGTTGAAGTCGCCGGTAAAACTTGCATCTGCCTCGCCACGGATCGTCAGGCGCTGCTTCTTGATCTCGAGCGGGATCTGTAGCGGTTCCAGCGCCCTTTCGATCAGACTGCCCACGTCCACCGGCTCGCTTTTAAACGCAGCGGTGCCGGCATCCAGCCGGGCCAGCTTGAGCAGCGCGGCCACCAGCCACTGGATGCGCCCAAGCTGGGCGCGCAGCCGCTCGACGAAGGCGCGCCGGTCCGTTTCCGGAGGGTCCTCGGCCAGCAGGTCGGCTAAAACACCCAAAGAAGTGAGCGGGGTTTTGATCTGGTGCGAAATATCCGCGATCAGGTTCGATAAGGCGGTTTTATCCTTTTGCAGCAGCTCAGTTTGTTCACGCAGCCGGACGGTAACCTTGTACAAATCGTTCTTCAACAGGCTGAAGCTACCCTCGCCGTTGTCGCGCACGTCGAGGGAATAATCGCCGGCGTCGATACGGCGCAGATACGCCGAAAGTCCCGTCACCTGGGCAGATACCGCCCGCTGGTAGCGCAGCAACAAAAAAACGAACCCGATACAGACCAGCCCGACCAGCACCAGTCCGGCCGGCAGCAGGCGCTCTAGCAGGCCGGCGGCAACGCCGGTATCCGCTGCACTCCCATCACCCAGGCCGTATTTCTCCAACACCTGGGTTCCCAGGCTGACAGAGCCGGCTCCCGGCAGGCGTAAATCCTGCACGACCTGCGCCTCGGCCTGGGGATATTTCTGCGCCACCGTGCCGACGATGCCCGCATAGGTATCTTTAACCGCCTGGTTGACGTAAGCCGCTACCGCCAGGCTGAGCGTGACCGCCGCCAGGACGGTCACCAGTGACAGGGCTATCATGGAAATGAACAATTTCCGGTCTTCCATGTGAAAGATCTGTTTCATGTCAATCGCCTGCCTGATATCCCAGGCCGCGTACAGTCTTGATCAGGGCCGGGTTCTGTGGGTCGTCTTCAAGCTTCTCGCGCAAGCGTTTGATGTAGACCGTGAGCGTGTTGTCGTTGACGAAATCCTCGTCCACATCCCAGATACTGCCCAGGATCTGGCTGCGGGTGAGCACCCGTCCCTGGTTAAGGATCAACGTGAGCAACAACCGGTATTCCAGCGCGGTTAAAAACACTTCGCGGTCGTTTTTGTAGACTTTGGCCTGCTGGGTGAAGACCGTCACGTCCCCACAGGTGAGGGTACGGTCGCCGGCCTCAACCGGCCCCCGGCGCCGCAAGACAGCCTTCATGCGCGAGATCAGCTCGCGCAGGCGGAAAGGCTTGGTGATGTAGTCGTCCGCGCCCAGGTCGAGACCAAGGACGACGCTGGATTCTTCGTCGCGAGCGGAAAGGATGATGATGGGTGTATCCCCGGCGGCGCGGATCTCCTTGCACAGTGCGTAGCCGCTGCCATCCGGTAATCCCAGGTCCAAGAGCACCAGATCGAAAGGTTGGCGTTCGAGCAGGTCGCGCGCCTCCTCCAGGCGGTAGGCCAGACTGACCTGGAAACCGTCCTGCCGGAGCGAGTATTCCACCCCCATGGCTATGGTGTTATCGTCTTCGACGAAAAGAATAGCAGACATGCAAAGATCCCTGGAATTCAAGATTGCATATTTGACATTATAACAAGAACCTATCCGAAAAATTGTTGGGGCAAGATATACGGGATGTAACCGCGCCGCGGATAAAGGGGGAGCTCTCCTCGCATACAGCCTTTATCCAAGCAGGCATACTGGTCTGAATAGTGCCGTTTGATCTATTCTTATCCAACTGATCCTATGATGAAGGCAATATTGGGATTGGGATTGAGATTGGCCTGGGCAGTGGCTGTGGTCATGGGATACCACTTCGCCAGGGAATTCCCTTTTCATTTTCTGGCCTGGGCCGTCCATATGGCCCCGGCGCGAACAGGTGACTACAACAGGCACGGCCAGGCAAAATCTGTGCAGGTGACCGCCTCGGCTCTATGCTCTTGCTTCAAACGCTCGCTTACCCGTGAAGGCGAGATGACCATCGCTCTTAGCCAACATAAGCCTTGAGTCCGGCGATGAAATGATGCCTGGCGGCCCCGTGCCGCCAAGCAATTTCAAAAGTGTTCTCGGCCAATTGAACAGTCCCAGCCTTGCCAGGGTCAACTTCCTTCTGCACCCGGATTAGGTAATCGTTCATACTTGTTTCTGCTCGACTATTGATCAGGGCGTGACAGCGCCGAATTGAGTATAATATTCGCCCATCGCCGTCCAGCGGGCTGCATCGGCGGCTCGAGCGCGTGCCAGATTTTCCGCCTCAGTATTGGCCAGTTTCTGATAATACTCTGCCATCGCTGTCCAGCGTGCGGCATCTGCAGCTCGACTTCGGAGCAGGTTTAGGGTGGCACTACTGCTGGCTTGCTGATAGTAACGCCCCATAGCTTCCCACCGCGCAGCATCTGCGATACGTGAACGGGTAAGATTTTCAGCCTCGGACCGATTCTGATCGTACTCACCCACAGCCGTCCAGCGGGTCACGTCAGTAGCTTGACCACGCTTAGCTGACGTGCGCGTGTTGAAGTATGACAATGAAACCACCATCGCGACCATTAACAGGGATAAAACGCCAAGAACAATAAGAAAACGATTTTTGAACATTTTGGTCTCCTTTCTGATTCAACCAGTTATAATGTTTTCAGAAACCAGAGACTGTTTCTATGCCCATACTGTAGCAAATGTCCCTTGCGGTTTGGTGGCACTAAGTGCCACAATAAGTGTCACTTATTCGTACTCTGAAGCGACGCTGTCATTTAGAAACTGATGCAAGAACAACATTCTTTTGGCTACTGGCTGAGGCTCAAGAGAAAGGCGCTCGATCTCACTCGCGAAGCTCTGGCTGCCCGCGTCGGGTGTTCCATTTCCACCATTCGTAAACTTGAAGAAGAAGAACGACGTCCCTCAACACAAATTGTTGAGCTTTTGGCTGAAATCTTCGAGATTCCCGCGACTGAAAGATCAGCCTTTTTACGGTTTGCGCGTGGCGACTGGAGATCTGCCCTCCGCCTGGGGGACGAAGAAGCTCCCTGGCGCGGCTCAACACCTGCATTACCCCCACAGACCCGTTTGAATTTACCGGCAACTTTTACTTCGTTAATTGGGCGGGATAAGGATATTGCGGCTGTCCAAGACTATTTGACCAATCCAGATATCCGCCTGGTTACCTTGATCGGCGCGCCGGGGATCGGGAAGACGCGCCTGAGCATCGCGCTAGCCAACAAGTCCCTGGCCGAATTCTCCGATGGCGTATTCTTTGTCGCTCTGGCTCCGCTGGATCAGCCATCTTTAATACCTTCTACCGCCCTGCAAGCGCTTGGTTATATTGAAAAGAATAGCCTGTCTCCCGAGAAACGTCTCATCGAAGGCATCGCAAACAAATGCATGCTGCTTGTTCTGGATAACAGCGAGCACCTGATCGAAGATGTAGCTCGGCTCAGCGCTTCCCTCCTTTCAGCCTGCCCCTGTTTAAAAATCCTCATCACCAGCCGCGAAGCGCTACGAATCCCTGGTGAATGGCTTTATTCGGTACCTGCACTGGATATGCCCAAAGGGTATTCCATCGTTGACGTAGAAACCATATCTAAGTTTCCAGCTCTGGCGCTGTTTGCCGAGCGTGCCCGCGCAGCTCGTTCAGATTTCGCACTGAACGTCGATAACATCCGGACCGTCGCATCTATTTGCTCACAACTCGATGGATTGCCATTAGCCATCGAGTTGATTGCCGCGCGTGTCAAGACTTTATCAATCGAGCAAATCGCTGCACGGCTCGATGACCATTTCGCATTATTAACCAGCGGTAGTCGAATCGCGCCCTCACGACAACAAACTTTGCGCGCCACTCTGGATTGGAGCTATGAGCTACTCACAGAAACGGAAAGAGAACTTTTTCGACAACTTTCGGTCTTTGTTGGTGGTTTTACATTGGAAGCGCTTGAATCAGTGGCACACCTGGATTCAAATCAATCGATTCTCGATGCGCTTTCACGCATCGTGGACAAATCCCTGCTGCTCGTCGAGCAGCAGGATCAAACGCGTTACCGGTTTCTTGAGCCAATCCATCAGTATGCCAGAGAAAAACTGAACAAAACCGGCGAATCGAACTTGATTCAAGATCGTCATCTTAATTATTACCTTCGCGTCGCGACAGAAGCAGAACCGTACTTATTTGGCGCCGGGCAACAGGGCTGGAAGAATCGGTTGGAACGGGACCATGATAACTTACGGGTCGCGTTGGCATGGTCGCTTGAAAGCAATCAAACCGAAGCGGGGCTAAAAATGGCAGGGGCGCTGGCGTGGTTCTGGCACAGTAAGGGCCATCTAAGCGAAGGCAGCCTATGGTTGGAGAAAATCCTTGCATCTGGCATCGACACCCAGGGGAAGGAACGAGCAAAAGCCCTGCGCGCATCATCCATCTTGTCCACGGATACAGGCGATTACATTCGTGCCAGAGCCTTTGCAGAATCAAGCATTAAGTTATATCGAGAAATAGGTGACAACCGAGGCGCAGGCTTAGTGTTTGCTGACCTGGGCGCGAGCCTTCACTATGGCGGCAAAGAAGAGGAGGCCATCGAGTCGTTCGAAGAGAGTTTGCGCCTGCTCCAGGCAACTGGAGAACGCTGGGGGGTCGCTTACGCACGTGTCCGGTTGGGCGATACATGGTTCAGGATGGGTGATACGACGCGCGCCGCCACCAACTGGGAAGAGAGTCTGCGTCTCGCTCAGGAGTTGGGAGATCATTATCTGATGGCCTGGTCACTTGGCGGTTTGGCGGATGTGGCGCGTCTGCACGCCAATTACAAGCGTGCAACCGGAATGTTGAAAGAAACCTTGTCCCTTTATCAGAGTTCAGGAGACAAGTTTGGTCCACCGTTCTCGCTGGAAGCGCTGGGATTGGTTGCCGCCGCACTCGGGGATATGAAGCGAGCGGTGCGTCTTTGGGGCGCCGCATCCGCCTGGCGCCAAGCGATCAACGAACCGCTCTCTCTGATTTATCAGAGAGACTATGCTACCTCGGTTACCCAGGCACGTACCCAGCTTGGGGAGGAAGTGTATGCCTCCGCATGGTCGGAGGGCCAGGCGATGTCACCCGAACAGGCTATCGCCCTGGCGTTAGAAGAATAAACACCTCCTGATCAGTATAAATTTCAATTGGCAACCCAAACTCGGCAAGCACCCAGGTGAAAAACAGGGCAGACGGTAAAGCCTGCCCTGCTCTGGGTTTCATGCATTTTCCTTTTGGCTGTCTGGAAAAGCAATGGCTACGCACCGAGCTCGTGTGCAGCGACGGGTGCGACCGCCGTCTGGCCGGCCGCATACGCGGCGTGGCGCGCTGCGCCGCTCAGATCCCTGGCCCTCGCCTGCTCAATGGCGTATCTACCTGCACCCAGGTTCCCCGGCCAGGGAAGGCAGGTGGGGCGTTATGAGTGACAAGCATCGAGTGCATGGAAGCATCCAGCAGGGAGCCACGCACTTGGACCCGCCGAGCGGATGCTCAGCGCTTGGGTCAGGGCCCGATGAACGCAGCGGGGAAAAATGTCTGCGAATCAAACCGGAAATTAAAACACCCTGCCGTGGGGATGAACCCCCGCGGCAGGGTTAGTCTCTTGAGAGCAGGGGGAATGGGATTGGCAACGGATCAATAATACCGCTAATCAAAGGCCCCTGCCCTCATCAGATATCCTTTCCCCCTCACCGGTAATGACTTATACCAATACATCTACCACTAATGCGAAGAACAAGAAAGCCAGGTACATCGAAGAATACCGGTACATCAACCAGGCAGTCTTGTTACCGCCCACTTTGAACACCCGCCAGGCCGTGTAAATCAACCAGGCTCCCAAAACCAATGCACTGACCAGGAAAACACTGCCTGTAATTTTGAACAGGGGCATCAACAGGGTTACCCCGACCAGTTCCAGGGTGTAGATCAAGATTTGCAGGCGTGTGGCTTGCTCACCGCGCACTACCGGCAGCATGGGGATGCCGGCCCGGGCGTAATCTTTGCGGCGCACCAATGCCAGGGCCCAGAAATGGGGCGGCGTCCACATGAACACAATCGCAAACAAGAACAAAGATGGGATGTTCAACGAACCGGTGGCGGCAGCCCAACCCACCAGGGGAGGAATCGCCCCGGCGCCGCCGCCAATGACGATGTTCTGCACAGTCAGGCGTTTCAACCAGATACTGTAAAGCAGTACGTAGTAGATCGATCCCGCCAGGGCCAGTAAAGCCGATAACAGATTGACAAAACCCGCCAGCAGGAAAAAGCCTAACACGTTGGCGCCAATACCAAAGGCCAATCCTTCGGCCGCCTTCAACCGCCCGGCCGGCAGCGGCCGTTTGGCAGTCCGCTGCATGGCGCCATCCACATCACGGTCGATGTACTGGTTCAGTGCACTGGAGCCCCCGGCCGCCAACGCCCCACCCAACAAGGTCCACAAGGTGACGCCGAGACCCGGGATCTGTTTCGCGCCCACCACCATGCCGGCATAAGTGGTGACCAGCAGCAGTAACACGATGATCGGTTTGCTCAACAGGAAGAAATCGTACAGGCGCCGCCGGAGCGAGCGTTCCTCGGCTGCCTCTTCACGCTCATCGGCCGTGGTCCGGGCGGCCATCCCCGTAGCCACCACCAGGATCACCTGGGAGGCGAACAGGGCTACCGCGCTGACCGAATGCAAGACGACCAGGTCCTCAGGGAAACCGCGCAGTACTTTGACGCCTCCCAGCATGGCCTGGCTGACGAACAAGGTAAACACCGTCATGGCCGCCGGTAAAACCACCGTCTGGCTGCGCTGGCTGCGCCAGGCCAGGAGGATCTGGGCCGTCATTAATACGCCGGCCAGCAGGGTCAGGAAGCGATGGCCCATCTGCAACCAGCCCAGTTGGTCCGTCGGAAGACCGCCATTGCACAACGGCCAGCCGCTGCACGACTGCCCGGCGCCAGAGGCCACGACCCACACACCACTGGCCATCAGGAGCAAGATGGCGACCAGTGAAAACAGGGTCAACTGTGAAAACCGCGAACGCCAACGCAGCCGGATGGCTTTATCCCGGCGGCTTTCCTGGTAAAAAGCCAGGGTTGAGCTGGTCACCAGCAACGCCAGCATGGTCACACCCATGATCAGGTGCAGCGGCGCCTGCCAGGCAGCCTGAGTAGGCAGGGCCACACTACTACCCAGGAAGGTCTCTAACACGAACATTCCCAGGGCCAGGTACAGCGGGCGGCTGATCCAGGCGTTCTTGCGTTGCAGCCACGCCGCCATTCCCGCCGCGGCCAGCATAAGCAGCCCGGCCACGCCCGCCAGGGCCCGGTGAATCATCTGCCAGCGCGCTGCGGGACCATCCGGTAATGCCAGCTGGCCGTAACAAGTCGGCCAGTCCGGGCAGGCCTGTGAAGAGCCGGTCACCCGCACGATACTGCCGAATACGATCAAGATAAAAACTGCCAGGGCAGCCGATAATACCAGCAGACGAAAGGTCAGATCTAACCTTGGGCTGTGTTGGCGCTCAACTAAGCTCAGATCTCCTCCCATGATTTACACCTCTTTCCATTCTTTGATCACCTGGGCCCGCTCTGTATCGGAACGGGTATCATTGATTTGGCGCCAAACGAACACCGGATAGCCCAGCGCCAGGATGGCGGCAAAGGTAAACCACTGTATGGCATAGCCAAAATGGGGGCCCTCGCTGATCTCCGGCACCGCCATCTGCCGGTAAGGCATCTTCGCCCAGGCAGCACTGGGAGCCTCAGCAATGTAAGCCGGCAAGAGCCTATCGCTCATCTGCAATTGCAAACGGTCCACGTTGACAATCGACCAGGCTTGCAGCCTGGTTTGCCCGGGTGCCAGGGTAGGGTCCGGCAGCCGGCCGAAGTCGTTCTGCGTCTGTGGCCTGCGCAGCAGGCCATGCACGGTAACCACCCCGGGCTCATCGAAGGCTTCCAACTGCTCTCCCGCATCCAGTGGGATCCATCCCCGGTCAACCAGGATGGCCTGATCCGTTCCGGTGATGATCAACGGCGTGAGCAGGTGATATCCAATCTGGTTGTCGTAGGCCTGGTTTTTCAACAGCACCTGCTGCGAATGGTCGTATTCCCCCCGCACGACCACGCTGCGGTACTCCATGTCATATAGAGGTAAGGCCAGGTTAGTCGCTTTGAGCTCCATTTCGGGAGCGTAGATCTGCGCCATTACCCGCGTATTGAACTCCCGCCGCTGTTCCAGGCGATCGAGCTGCCAGATACCCAGGCGGATCAATACTCCCACCCCCACCAGGGCCAGCAGGGTGGTCAAGATCCACCGCGGCGTCAGTAGTGTCTTGGTTGGCATGTTTACGCCCCCGCTCCCGAAGGATCTTTCTTCGGCGAATCGATTACCAGGCTGTACAGCCAGAGCAGCACCCCCGTGGGCAGGGCAATCGCCAGGATGCCTTGCAAACGAATCCACGTGGTAACGCGTTGTTCTACGTCCAACCCGAAGATCTTGGTGGCCTGAAAACTACACGCATAGTTGTATGAACTCGGCTTTTCGAGCCGCAACACCCCGGTCGTACCTGGCGGGACCCAGATGGGCCCCAGCTGGTGGTCCACGCTGTCCTCGTTATGCACCAGCAGGACGTCCCCTTCCAGGAATTTCATCGTGGTGGGAATCTCGGATATGATCTCTCCCCGCTCCACCTTTTCCGCCGTCCCGGCCGGGATCACCAGGTCGAACTCGGCCGGCTCCTGGCGCTCGTCGGCGTTGGTTAAGTTGAAGGACGTTTCACTGACCACCCACCCGAAAACCGAGGCGATCACCATGGAGATAGCCAGGCGCAAGATGATTTGTTTGGTGGTCAACTTCATTTCAGCCTTCTTTCAGTAAATAGCGCACGTCTTCGACGATGTCGCCCACCGGTGTGCCAAAGGGATAGGTCAGGCGCAGTCTGCCCTGCTTGTCCACCAGGTACAGGCGGGATGTATGTGTCACCAGGTAATTGTCTGCGCTATGGCTGTCATCGATTTCACGATAGACGCCATACCCGCTCCACACGGTCTGTAACTCTTCTTCCGTGCCGGTCAAACCGATGATGCCAGGACTGAACGCACTCACGTACGTATTCAAGCGCTCAGCCGTATCCCGTTGCGGATCGACGGTCACAAACACCGGCCGGACGCCATCTTGATATTTCTCCCCCACCTGGGCCAGGAGCGCCTTCATTTCGGTGAGCGTTGCCGGGCAGACGTCCGGGCAGTGGGTATAGCCAAAGAAAATCAGCACGACTTCATTTTTATGCTGGCTGAGCACGAACTGATCGCCGTTGGCGGCGGGTAGTTCGATTTCTGGGGCCGGCATGGCGGGTTCGATTTCTGCGCCACGCAGGGTGTACGGCTGCCGAAAGGCCAGCCCACCTGCCGCCAGTAACCCCACCAGAATTCCCAGCCCGAGCCAGAGCCACTTATTCATTACAACTCCTTATACCGTCCCAATCAGGTACAGCGCCGGGTAAAAGAAGATCCACACTACATCCACAAAGTGCCAGTAGTTCGCGGCCGCTTCAACCGCCCAGTGGCGTTCGGCGGAATATTTACCCCGGTACCCGTTGCGTAACACAATCAGCAAGAAAAGCACCCCGGTGAGCACGTGAAAAGCGTGCATCCCGGTCATCATGTAGAAGACTGCGCCTTCCGGGCCATCTGCCGGTCCGAAGGGAGCCAGGCGCCATTCCACGCCTACCACCCCCGCCAGGAAGCCGACCCCCAGCAGGATCGTGATCAACGTGCTGGTCAGGAACCCCTTGCGGTCATTGTGAGCGATCTGTATCTCCGCCCGGTTCATAAAGAAACTACTCACCAATAAAACTGCGGTCACGACAAAACCCAGCTGCTGTTCCAGGTGCGGGCGGGTCGAGCCGAGCAAGTAAAACCGGGTAAAAAACAACGCCCCGAACATAAATCCATCCGAGAGAATGAATAACCACAGCCCCAGGCGATTGGTGGCCAATTTTTGGCTATATTCGTGCTCAGATTGGTGTGAAATCGCTTGTGCCTGCGCGCTCATGCGTGATCTCCTTCATCGGAACTGAACAGCCGGAAAATGTGCATGAAGAACCAGAGCACCATGCCTGCCTTGCCCAGGGCAAGGATGATCAGGAAAAAGGCTCCCAATTCATATACACCGATTAGATATTCTCCCAAGGTCAGCATGGCTAAACCCGCAAACACGACTACACCCTGGCTCAGTTCACCACTTTTGTTCTGTTCGTTTTGGTTCATGGCTTATTTTCCTCCTGAATCAGTCCCCGGCCGGCTGCGGCGCTACTTCGATGTAGGTGCTGTCTGGAACGCTGTAATCGTACGGTTCGCCAACGACGCGAATAGGGGTCTCAAAGTTGTGCATCGGCAGCGGTGAAGGGATCTGCCATTCGGGCGAACGGGAACGCCAGATATTACCTACGGCGACTTTCCCCCGCCTGGCGCTGTAGACCATGTTGAAGAAGAAGACCAGCACCGATAAAGCGGTCACAAAACCGGCGATGGTAATGACCAGGTGCGCCGTATCAAAGCCCTGGGTGGGGTCATAGTCGGCGATCCTGCGCCGCATGCCCAGCAAACCGACGCCCATCTGGCCAAAAGCCATGGTCAGAAAGCCCGGGGTCATCAGGTAGAACTGGATCTTGCCCAGCGTCTCGCTCATTCGCCGGCCAAACACCTTGGGATACCAGTAATG
>JAAZNB010000050.1 GCA_012798515.1 Chloroflexota bacterium | reverse complement strand
CGACGTTATAATAGCCCAAACATGAAAAAATTCTTCCGCTTCCTTCTCGCTGCGCTGTTCGTCGCCCTGCTGGTGGCGGCCTATTTTTACTTCCGGCGGCCGGGCAACTCCCGCCGCATGGGGATGGTCGGGCAGTGGATCCGCAGCCCGCAAGAACACGCTGACTGGCTGCTGCCGGCCGGGACGCAGTGTCCCGGGGCGCCTTTCCGCTTCCCCACCGACGGCTACGTGGGCTTCCTGTGGGACGACAGCTTCCGCATCGGCCACCGCCACGCCGGCATCGACATCTTCGGCGGCGCCGAGCCGGGGGTCACGCCTATCTATGCCGCCTACGACGGTTACCTGACGCGCCAGGCGGATTGGAAATCCAGCCTGATCGTGCGCATCCCGGACGATCCGCTGCACCCCGGGCGCCAGGTCTGGACCTATTACACCCACATGGCCGATGCCCAGGGCCATTCCTTCATCGACGCCGCCTTCCCACCCGGCACCCATGAGGTCTTCGTGACCGCCGGCACGCTGCTGGGTCACCAGGGGAATTTCTCGGGCACGCCCGGCCAGCCGGTCGGGGTGCACCTACATTTCTCCGTGGTGCACGACGATGGCCAGGGCGGCTATACCAACGAGCTGGATATCCACAACACCGACGATCCCTCGCCATATTTCGGCCTGCCCCTCAACGGCCCCGCCAACCCCGGCGTGGCGCCTGCCTGCGGGGGGTAGGTTGCGCAGAGATGGGGTAAGTAAGCCGGCGCCCCTGGCCGGCCGTGTTCGGTCGGGCGTGGAAGAAGGTCTTTCCCTCCCCCATTTTTGTTCTTCGAAAATGGGGGAGGTGCAGGAGGGGGTGTTTTTGGCCCGCACGCGCCCGAACGGATCAGCGGGGTATGCCTGAGGCGGCGCAGGGAAGCCGGCATCCCCGGCCAGAAATGTTCGGTCGGGCATGGAAGCCCGACCTGCTAATGGAGGTGGTCGGGCGCACCCTTGCGGGGCGTTGTGATGGAAGCCCGACCTGCTAAAAAACACCCTCGCCCCCGCGCTGAGCGCGGGGGCGTCCCCGGCCCGCTCCAGCGGACGGGGCACAGGCCCACCTACCCCGGCGCCCGTGTTTCCGGCCCGGCATATTCCCCCTCAAAACGTCAACGTCACCGTGGTGCCCTGGCCCTCCTGGCTGTGCAGGCTGATCTTGCCCCCCTGGGCCTCCACCAGAGCCCGGGCGATGGACAGGCCCAGGCCGTTGCTCTTGCCCTCGACCGCATTCACCCGCGGCACCTGGTAAAAGCGCTCGAAGACGTGCGGCAGGTGTGCGGCCGGGATGCCCACCCCGTCGTCCGCCACGCGCAGTACGACCGCGCGGCCCTGCCGGAAGGCCTCCAGCTGCACCCGGCCGCCGCGGGGCGTGTAGCGCAGGGCATTATCCAGCAGGATGAGCAGCACCTGGCGCAGGCGCAGCGGATCGGCCTGCACGCTGCCCTCGGCCCGCCCCAGGCCCAGCGCCAGCCCGCGGGCTTCCGCCAGGGGCGCCACCTGAGCCTGGACCTCGGGCAGAAAAACCGCCATGTCCAGCGGCTTGCGCTCCAGCTCCAGGCGGTGGGCGTCGAGCCGGGAGAGCAGCAGCAGGTCGTCCACCAGCAAACTCATATAATCGCATTCTTCCAGGAT
>JAAZNB010000442.1 GCA_012798515.1 Chloroflexota bacterium | reverse complement strand
GGGCCCCAAACCCGCTCCCCAACGCGCATGCTATAATGAACCCATTGTACAGGCAGGGGGAACACACGAGGGAGGCATGAGCAAAGGTCGCCTGGAAGCATTTAGCGATGGCGTGATCGCCATCCTGATCACGATCATGGTACTGGAATTATCGCCCCCGGAAGGCACTACCCCGGCCGCGCTGGCGCCCCTGACCCCGGTGTTCTTCAGCTACGTGTTGAGCTTCATCTTCCTGGGCATCTATTGGAGCAACCACCATCACCTCCTCCAGGCCATCAAACACGTGGATGGGCGGGTGCTGTGGGCCAACATACACCTGCTCTTCTGGCTGTCGCTGGTGCCCTTCGCCACCGCCTGGATGGGGGACCATCCCTTCATGGCCTGGCCCGTGGCTCTCTACGGCATGGTGCTGCTGTTCGCCTCCATTGCCTACTTCATCCTCACCCGATCCTTGCTGGCGCTGCACGGCCACGATTCCATCCTGGCCACAGCCATGGGTACCAATTTCAAAGGCAAAGTGTCCGTGATCGTTTACCTGACCGCCATCCCGGTGGCCTTTATCGCACCCCTGTTTTCCTGCCTCCTGTACGCCAGCATAGCCGTCCTGTGGATCATCCCCGACCGGCGCATCGAAAGGATACTGCAGCAGTAAACCAGGGCCGCTTTCGTGTAAAATAGGCTCACAGAAACGCACACCACCGCCCCACACCCCTTCTCAGGCTGGAGACACCCGCATGAAATACCGCCGCATGCCGATCGAAAAGGAATCCCCCGAGCAATTCGGGTATGACAACATCCGCTGCAACCTGACCGAATCCTCGGTCAGCGACATGGCCCTGTCCACCCTGGGGCTCGACCTGTCTTCCCTCGTCCTGGCGTATACCGACCACCTGGGGAAGCCCGCCCTGCGAGAATTGATCGCCGCGGACGGCAAAGGCCTGTCTCCCCAGGACGTGCTGGTCACCCCCAGCGCCGCGGCGGCCCTGTTTATCATCGCCACCACCCTGCTGGAGAAAGGCGACCACATGGTGGTCATGCACCCCAACTACGCCACCAACATCGAGACCCCCCTGGCCATCGGCTGCCAGATCGACTACCTGCGCCTGTCCTTCGAGAACGGTTTCCGCTTCGACATCGACCAGCTGGCCGGGCTGGTGCGCCCGGAGACGCGCCTGATCAGCCTGACCACCCCGCACAACCCCACCGGCGCCACCCTGTCGGAAAAGGACCTGTACGCCGCCGCAGCGCTGGCGGAGGCCCGGGGCTGCTACCTGCTGGTGGACGAGACCTACCGCGAGATGAACTTCGCCGGGCCCACCCCGCTGGCCGCCGGCATCAGCCCGCGCTGCATCAGCGTGGCGTCCATGTCCAAATCCTTCGGCCTGCCGGGCATCCGTATGGGCTGGGTCATCACCCAGGACACCGGCCTGCAAGAGCGCTTCCTGGCCGCCAAAGAACAGATCTTCATTTGTAATTCGGTCGTCGATGAGGAAATTGCCTTCCACGTACTGGCGCACAAGGACCGGTTCTTGCCCCCCATCCAGGCCAAGAATCGCCAGGGCTTCGAGATCACGCGGGACTGGATGAATGCCCAATCCGGCTTCGAATGGGTAGAACCCGTGGGCGGGGTGGTGAGCTTCCCGCGCATCCGGGCCGGCCTGGGGGTCGACGTAGACGCTTTCTATCGCATCCTCAACCAGCAGTACAGCACCTTCGTCGGCCCGGGCCACTGGTTCGACATGCAGCGCAGCTACATGCGCCTGGGCTACGGCTGGCCGCGCCTGGAAGAGCTGCGCGAAGGGCTGGGCAACCTCTCCCTGGCGCTGGAGCAGGCCAGAACCGCACGCTAGCCAGGCAGGGCAAAGGCCCCCCGCTCTCGGCCTATGAGTCGATGGTGCGCAAAAAGAGTTCCACCATGGCAGGATCGAACAGGCTGTGGGCGCCCTGGCGGATGTATTCCAGGACCTTGGGCCGTTCCCACGCCTTGCGGTAAGGGCGGTCCGACAGCAAAGCGTCGTAATTATCCACCACGGCGAAGATCCTGGCCACCAGGGGGATCTCTTCCCCCTTCAAGCCGCGGGGATAACCGCTGCCGTCCCACCGCTCGTGATGGCAGTATGGGATGTCCAGCGCCGGGTGCAGAAAATCGATCGGCGAGAGCAGCTTGAAAGCCAGAGTAGGGTGGAGCCGCATGACGTCCCATTCCATTGCATTCAAGGGCCCTTCTTTCAACAAGATCGTGTCGGGCACGCCCATCTTGCCGATGTCGTGTAACAGCGCCCCCCACCGCACGTAGACCAGGTCATCTTCCGAGATACCCATGGCGCCGGCCAGCTGCAAGGTCAGTTCGGTCACCCGGCGAGAGTGCCCCTCGGTCTCGCGGTCACGCAAGTCGAGGGCATGCGCCCAGCCCTCAATGGTGCTGTCGTAGGCATACCACAGCTGTTTGTTGGAATGTTCCAGGTTGTCGAACAGCCTGGCGTGCTCGATGGCGACCGCCGCCTGGCCGGCGAGGATCTCCATAAAATCCACCCAACCCTGGTCACGCTCGCACAACGAGCGGTGGTACACCTGCAAGACCCCCATGACCGTGTCCCTGGCTACCAGCGGCACCCCGGCGTAAGACACGAACCCGGTCGCTTGCAGTTGCTGTATAAACCAATCCTGCGTACTCAGCGAGCGCAGGTCGTTAAATTGAAGCGGCCGGTTCTCGCGGAACAGATTGGCCAGGCTTTTCAGGGTCGCCTGGGGCTGGAGGGCATCTATCTCGGCCGGCGCCAGGCCGCGGGTGACCACCCGTTTGGCCATGTAGGGGTCGTGGTTGAACAAAATAATATCGGCCGCATCTACCTGGAGCTGGTTCATCAACTGGTCCATAAAGATCTCGATCATGGGTTGGAGATTATTGTGTAAGTTGATGGCCCGGTCCACCGTGCGCAGGGCAGACAGCCGTTCGATCTGTTTGCGGACGTCCGCTTCGGCCTGCTTGCGCTCGGTGATATCGCGATAATTGACCACCACCGCGCCCACGCTGGGCTCGTCCAGCAGGTTCGTCCCGGTGGCCTCGATCCAGCGCCAGGAGCCATCTTTGTGCCGGTAACGGAACTGCCCGGTGACCGGCACCTGTGCGGCCGCAAAAATGGAGCCGAATAACTTTTCGTTGTAGGGCAGATCATCCGTATGCAGAAACTCGAAAGCATTTCTGCCCACCATTTCCTCGGGCGCATAACCCAGGATCTTCGATGCCGTGGGACTCTCGTATTGGATGATGCCGTCCGAGTTCAGCAACGCGATGGCGTCGGCGCTGTTTTCAATCAGGGCCCTGAAGCGCCGCTCGCTGGCCTGCACGGCCGCCTGCGCCTGCTGGCGTTCAATGGCATAACAAATCGCTCGCCCGATAAATTCCCAGCCGGCATCCCCTTTGATCTGATAATCCTGGGCGCCAGCCTGCACGGCCTGAATGGCTACCGCCTGGTCCAGCAAACCGGAAAGGACTATCACCGGTAAATGGGGAGAGCACTCGTGAATGCGCTCGAACGTCTCCAGGCCCTGGCTGTCGGGCAGCCCAAGGTCCAGGACGACCACGTCAAACTCTTTCTTTTCATCCAGGTAATCCAGCCCCTGGCTGAGGCTGTCGACTACGGTTAATTTAAAGATGGCCAATCCGCTGACAGCCAGCGCCTCGCGTAG
Source organism: Chloroflexota bacterium (assembly GCA_012798515.1). Taxonomy (GTDB): domain Bacteria; phylum Chloroflexota; class Anaerolineae; order Anaerolineales; family Anaerolineaceae; genus JAAZNB01. Next base: position 819 of record JAAZNB010000442.1, on the reverse strand, counting down.
CATCAAGACGTCGGTCGTGTTATCTTCGATCAGCAGCACTTGAACAGTGTTATTTTTCATGAACACTCCTTACCCTTGTGGCCATGCCCTGGCAACAGTATTCAAGCCTGATCCGCATAGATCGCCGCGTTTCTCCGGACCACGTTTTCCATAGATCACGATCCGTCCAGGGCAACCTCGGAGGGCAATGTAACAATACTGAACCAGAAGCTCTCGATCGACTGCACCGCCGTGACGAAGTTCGGGAAGTCCACCGGCTTGACCACGTAACAATTTACCTGTAAGTTGTAGGCGCGCAAGATATCCTGTTCGGCCTTCGAAGTGGTGAGCACGACTACGGGGATGCTTTTCAAATCAGGGCGCGACTTGATCTCCGCCAGCACTTCCAGTCCGTTCTTCCTGGGCAGGTTCAGATCCAGCAAGATCAGGTCCGGGCGGGGAGCGTTGGCATACGGCCCCCGGCGGTACAAGAACTCCAGCGCCTCCACGCCATCCTCGACCACGTGTAGATCGTTGAGTACTTTCGCCTGGCGCAAAGCTTCTTGCGTAATCAGGATATCTGCCGGGCTATCCTCGACCAGCAGCATCTGGATATGATTAAGATGCGAATTCGCCGGCATGCTCCTCCCTCCTCCGTGGAATGGTAAAGTAAAACACCGAACCGCTTCCCGGCTCGGATTCGACCCAGATCCGTCCCCCGTGTCGCTCGACGATCTTCTTGCAAATCGCCAGCCCAATGCCTGTGCCCGAATAGTTACGGCGGGTATGCAGGCGCTGGAAGACGATAAAGATACGTTCGAAGTATTGCGCCTCGATGCC
>JAAZNB010000441.1 GCA_012798515.1 Chloroflexota bacterium | reverse complement strand
GGCATCCGCCCGGTGATGATCACCGGCGATCACCCCATCACGGCCCAGGCTGTCGCGCGTGAATTGGGCCTGATGAACCACCAGGGACGCGTGGTCACCGGCGCCGAATTGGAAGAAATGAGCGACGCCGATCTGGAGGCCTCCGTGGAGGATATCAGCGTCTATGCCCGCGTCTCACCAGCCCACAAACTGCGCGTGGTCACCGCCTGGCAAAATCGCAGTCAGATAGTTGCCATGACCGGCGACGGGGTCAACGACGCCCCGGCTTTGAAAAAAGCCGACATCGGCATCGCCATGGGCATCACCGGCACCGACGTGAGCAAGGAAGCCGCCGCCATGACCCTCACGGACGATAATTTCTCCTCCATCGTGGCTGCCGTGGAAGAAGGCCGCGGTATCTTCGGCAACATCAAGAAATACCTCATGTACCTGCTGTCTTCCAACATCGGCGAGATCGGCCTGATGGCCGGGGCCACACTCATGGGCATCCCCCTACCGCTCAGCGCCGTTCAGATCCTGTTCGTCAACCTGGCCACCGACGGCCTGCCGGCTTTGGCCCTGGCCGTAGACCCGCCGGAAGACGACTTGATGCGCCGCAAGCCGCGTGACCCGCGCAGGGGCATCTTCTCCCGGGCCGTCGTGACCCTCATGACTGTCGGCGGCCTGTGGTCCACGCTCGTCAATCTGGCCCTGTTCAACTGGGCCATGCACTCCGGCCGCAGCCTGGCCGAGGCCATGACCATGACCTTTACCTCCCTGGTGATCATCCAGTTCTTCAAAGCCTACAACTACCGTTCGGATCGCCACTCGGTGTTCAACCGCCCATTCAGCAACCGGTGGCTCAATCTGGCCGTGATCTTCGACTTGCTGCTCCTGGTTGCCGTGATCTACGTTCCCTTCCTGCAAGGTCCTTTTGAAACCTTCAGCCTGACCCCCACCGACTGGGCCATCACCATCGGCCTGGCGTTGACTGTTTCCCCGGTCATCGAGCTGGCCAAGTGGATGGAACGCCGCGGTTGGTTTGGAAAAATCGATTGATTTTTATGCAACCTTTAGCTCCAATTTATTGCCGAATTGGCCGGGCATTTTACAATGAAGATCGTCGTATTGACGCTCCGGTTTAAACCTGTATTTATGGAGAAGGAAGCATGGCTTTTATCACCTGGGATAACACCTATTCGGTGGGCATCAAAGATATGGACGCCCAGCATGAAAAAATGATCGGCATCATCAACCAGCTGCACGATGCAATGCGGATCGGGCAAGGAACCAAGGAATTGGGCTCCATCATCGAGGAAATGGTCGCCTACACTCAATACCATTTTTCCTCCGAAGAGAAGATCCTATCCGCACAGACCTATCCCGGCTACTTAAAACAAAAGGGCGAACACGCTGCCTTTGTCAAGAAAGTCAACGAATTCAAAACCCAGTTCGATGAGGGTAAGCTATCCCTGAGCATCGAGGTGCTGAATTTCCTCAAACAGTGGTGGACCGGCCACATTTTGGTCGAAGACCAAAAATATTCGGCCTTCATGAACGCACGGGGAATTCATTAACCTGGGTAGATTGCAAACCAGTACAAGACGCAAACGCTTCTTTCTATTGTAGAAAGAAGCGTTTGGCTTTCTATCCTATGGAAACACCTTACAGGAAATGCATCCCGTGCTCAGGCCAGATATAGATCAAACCACTCCAACGTGCGCCGCCAGGCATCCTGGGCCGCCTGGGGATTATAGCGCGGCCCGGTGTCGTTGTGGAAAGCGTGATCTGCGTCCGGGTAGATGATTTTTTCGAAGATCTTGTGGTGGCTTTGCATGGCCGCTTCGATCTCCGCCGCCCCGCCGGTAATACGCGCGTCCAGCCCGCCATAAACGGCCAGCACGGCTGCCTGGATATTGGCCACGTCGTCCAGCGGCGGGTGGGGGCCATAGAATGGCACTGCGGCGCGCAGTTCGGGCATGCGTGTGGCCACCAGCCAGGTGACCCCGCCGCCGAAACAGAACCCGACCATGCCTACCCGTTCCGCCTGGGCAAAATCCTGCGCCTTCAGGTAATTCCAGCCGCTGAGGAAATCTCGGACGAACTGCTCCGGGTCGATGTTGCCCAACAGCCCAGGGACGTCGCCGGCGTCGTGTGCAGCCGAGCCACCCAGCCGCGACAACAGGTCGACCGCCAGAGCAGCATAGCCGGCCTTTGCCAACCGCCGGGTGACGTCTCGGATGTGTTCCGTCAAACCCCGGTTCTCATGACACACCAGCACCACGGCAAAGGGGCCTTCTCCCTGCGGCCGGGCCAGGTATCCCAGCAGGTCCTGGCCATCCGCGCCGGTGAAAGTCACCTCACCGGCGCGCACGTCCGGGTCATTTTCCGAGACGTTGACGGCCGGTTGGGTAGGCCGCGATCCGCCCGTAGCAGGCTGTTGGCTGGTTAGTGTAGGGCCTGCCGTCATGGCCGGCGGGACGCTGGCGTCCTGTCCGGTATCGGGGGCTGGGGCCGGTACGCACGCAGCCAGGATTGTGCCGGCCGTCACCAGGCTGCCCGTAACCGAGCCGATCAGGCGCAGCGCTTCACGCCGCGAAATCAGGCCCTCTTGATAATCTTCGGCGAACTCTTCCGCCAGGTACTTTTGAAAGTGATTCATCCTTCACCACCTGTTTCAATAAACCCCCATGAATTCAGGAGAAGCGTTTCACGCCCCGTGTCCTGAATCAGCGTTCGTTACAAACATCAATGCACTTATTGTATATCAATATGATAGCTTATATCCATAACACTAACCCGATTATTCATTTATAGTATCTATCCCGATATTCTTTTGTAGTGTTTTTTGTCGAGCTTCGCTCGACAAAAAACACTACAAAGAAATTTCTTTCGGATAGGTTCTTAATCTATCGTGGCCTTCGCTCCATCCCCCGGTGCACTCGGATATTGGCTTGGATCCCAATCTGGCGCATCGAAATATCCATCTGGACGGGAGTATGGAGGGAAATTGCATTGTAAATAACGCAGAACCCACTGTTCAAGCAGGGTTCTGCGTTATCGTACAGCTATAGATGTGACAGCAGGGGTCAAATCATCATTTCCGGTCACGCTGTACCGTTTTTCAAGTCCGGCGGCCCAGAATATAGCTCTCCAGACCGTGGATGTGATCGTCTTTGTCTTCGATAATCATCTTGACCACATCACCGATCGAAATCACGCCGGCTACCTTGCCGTTTTCGATCACCGGTAAATGGCGGATTCGTTTGTCGGTCATCTGAATCATACACTCTTCCACGGTATTGTCCGGGGTGACGTAATAAACCACCCGCGTCAT
>JAAZNB010000440.1 GCA_012798515.1 Chloroflexota bacterium | reverse complement strand
CTGCGCTCGCAGAACATCATCGCCGTCAAAACCGGCCAATCGGAAAAGGAGATCATCGTAGGGGCACATTACGATTCGGTCGACGCCGGGCGCGGCGCGGACGACAATGCCTCGGGGATAGCGGTCGTCCTGGAAGTGGCCGAACGCCTGGTGGACGTCGAGACGCCTTACACCATCCGCTTTGTGGCCTTTGGCGCCGAAGAAGTCGGGCTGAAAGGCTCGACCTATTACGCCGGACAGATGAGCCAGGACGAGATCCGCAATACGCTGTTCATGGTCAACCTGGACAGCCTGGCAGCCGGTGACAACCTGTACGTCTACGGGGACGTGGGCGAAAAGGGCGTCGTACGCAACTGGGTACTGACCTACGCCAACCAGAACCACCTGCCCATCCAGACGCAGAAGGGCCAGCATCCCGATTACCCCATCGGCACTACCGGGGACTGGTCTGATCATGCCCCCTTCAAAGCGGCCGGCATCCAATACGTCTACTTCGAGGCCACCAACTGGACTCTGGGGAACCTGGACGGTTACACCCAGGTAGATCCCCAGTTCGGCGAGAACGGGGAAATCTGGCATACTGCCTACGACGACATTGCCTACATCACCGAGACCTTCCCCGGTCGCCTGGATTCCCACTTGCAGGTGTTTACCCACATGTTGTTCCACGTACTCACCGATTACAAGCTGTGACCCCGGTCAATCTACGCGCCAGGCCCCGCGAGGATCCTCGCGGGGCCTGGCAGCGCAGGCTTGCCTTCTTCCTGGCTTAAGATCGGTTCAGGAAAATGATTTTTGTGGGTTATTTGGGGCAGTGAAACCGCCCTAAATAACCCACAAAGAGCGCTTCACACGTTCATCCCAAATTCAGGTTCTTCTGAGCCAGGACGAAATAGTTCATAGGGATAGAATGCAGCACCGCTTCCTCTTTAGTGGTGAAACCACCGCGGCTGATCAGGCGGTCGACGTCCTGCTTCTGGTAATAATGCAGGAAGGGAATCACGCCAAACACCTTCAACAGCCACTGCCCGTGCAACATCAGGCGTTTGGATATCGGCACCGCTGCCGCGTAGCAATCCGTGGCGGTCACTAACCAGCCGCCCGGCTTGAGCAGCCGGTAAGATTCTTTGATCAGCGTCCCCGGCTCTTTCACCACGTGCAGCAGGTTAAACAATAACACGGCATCGAAGGCGCCGTCGTCGAAGGGCAGCGAGTAACCGTCGTAAACCTGGAATTCCACGTTGGAGACGCCTTGTTCCCCGGCCTTGTTTTGGGCGATCTCGATCATGCTGGGTGAGATGTCCACGCCGGTCACTTTGCCGGCCTGGGGAGCAACCCCTAGCGAGACGATGCCGGTGCCGCAGCCGATTTCGAGCACCTGGCTATCCGGCGACAGGACGGCGGCCGTCTTGCTGATGGACAGGGCATAGGCTTCTTCGAAAGTGGTCATCACGCTGTGATCGTATCCCGCCGCCATCTTCTCCCACAGCGCCCTTTCTTTCTCCTGGCGAACATTTTCTTTCATCTACGCTTCCTTTCCGCTGACAGGCTTACACCGCCAGGTTGAACTGGGCCACCGAAGCTTCCAGACGGGTGGCCATCTCGGCCAGGCTTTGCGCGGCGGCCAGTACGTCGTTGGCCTGCCCGTTCAATTGCCCTGCCTCGGCGCTCATTTCTTCGACGCTGGCGTTGGTCGCCCGGCTGATCTGGGCGATCTGCTCCATGGCCCGGTTGATACTTTCCGCCCCGGCGGACATCTCTTCCGTGGCCGCCGTGTTTTCCTCCACCACCACGCTCACCGATTCCATGGCCACCGTCACCGTATTCGACGTCTGGTGCATGCTCTCTGCGGCCGCAGTGATATCCTGCACCTGCACCACCAGCTGAGAGACGGCCGACAGGATGGTTTGCAGCGCTGTGCCGGACTCGGCAGAGCGCAAAGCGCCCTGTTCCACTTCAGCCGCGCT
>JAAZNB010000439.1 GCA_012798515.1 Chloroflexota bacterium | reverse complement strand
CGCGCCAGCCGCATTCACCCCGGCGAAGCCCTGTGCATCGGCGACGAGATCCGCGACATCGAAGCCGCCCACAAGGTCAAGATCCCCTTTGGCGCCGTCTCGTGGGGCTATACCAACGTCGAGGCGCTACAGGCACACGCCCCGTTCGAGGTGTTTGCCAATATCGAGGATATGCTGACCAAGATCGTCTAACGGCCGGGATGGTTTACCGGTAGCCATAGATCGAGGGTAGGACCATGACAGAATTACCTCCCCGGCTGGATATCCGCCGGTTGTACGACCGCTTCGATACCCCGGTGACGGAGTTCGATTGCGGAACCCGATGCTCGCCCCACAACCCCAGCGGCAAGCCCTTCTGTTGTGACATTTGCCACGCCGTACCGGTGGCCTATCGCCAGGAATGGGACTATTTGCAGCGCAACACCGACCTGTGGCACGTCTGGCAGGGGGACGAGTGTCCTACGGATCCCAGTGACCCTGCCGAGCTGCGCTCGCAGACCCCCGGACACCTGCTGCTGCTGGCCTGCCAGGGGCCGGCGCACTGCCAGCGCCAGTACCGCGCTTCCAGCTGCCGGCAGTTTCCCTTCTTTCCTTACGTGACCTCCGATTATCGTTTCCTGGGCCTGGCCTACGAGTGGGATTTCGAGCCCATGTGCTGGGTGATCAGCCACCTGGAAGCGGTCACCACGGCGTATTGGAGCGAGTTTGTGCGGGTCTACGATGAGCTGTTTGCCCGGTGGCAAACAGAGTTCGATAGCTACGCAGCCTGTTCAGAGGACATGCGCCGGCATTTCGCCGCCCAAAAACGGCGTATCCCCCTGCTGCATCGTAACGGCGGCTATTACCTGATCAGCCCGGCCAGCGAGCGCATGCAGCGCGTCACGCCCGAGCGCTTCCGCCGGTTTGGGCCCTACCAAAGCGAAAGCTAGTTTAACGCCAGTTCGGGATCCGGGTTAGTCTATTCCCGGTGGGAAAATCCCCCGGCCGCTCATGGCGGGTATGTTATGATTAAAGCCATTTCCCGGTAAGGATGGCGGCCTTGGTGCATTTAAAAAAGATATATCACGAGTTTCCCCAGAAGTTCTGGGTCGTCGTGTTGGTCTCCTTCGTCGATAGAGTAGGGGCAACCCTGCTTTTCCCGTTCCTCTCGCTGTACATCACCCAACGATTTGGGGTGGGTATGACCCAGGCAGGCATCATCCTGGGCTTGTTTTCCGTTTTCGGCCTGTTGGGCGGCATGATCGGCGGCGCCCTCACCGACCGTTTCGGACGGCGCAAGCTGATCCTGTTCGGCCTGGTGTTCAGCGCTTTGAGCACACTGGCCTTCGGGTTCGTCAACCAGTTCAACGTGCTCTATCCCCTGGCCGTGGTGGTCGGTTTGCTCTCGGAGATCGCCGGGCCGGCGCACAGCGCCATGATCGGCGACATCCTGCCCGAAAAGCAGCGCCAGGAGGGCTTTGGCCTCCTGCGCATCGCCGGGAACATGGCCTGGATCATCGGCCCGACCATCGGCGGATTTGTCGCCAACCGTTCCTTCTTCACCCTGTTCGTCATGGACGCCGTGGTCAGCTGCCTGGTGGCGGTTTTGTTCTACCTGCTCATCCCGGAGACGCAGCCGCAGAAAGAGGAAGGGGAGGCTCGCGAGAGCATCCTGGACACTTTCCGGGGCTACGGCATGGTGATGCGCGACTTTGCCTTCGTGGCCTTCCTGGTGGCGGGCATCCTCATGGGCACCGTCTACCAGCAGATGTACAACACGCTCTCGGTCTACCTGCGCGATTACCACGGCATCCAACCCCAGGGGTATGGCTTCCTGCTCACGGTCAGCGCCATCGTGGTCATTTTCTTCCAGCTGAGCATAACCCGCTCGATCAAGCGCCGCCCGCCGTTCCTGCTTATGGGGTTGGGGACGCTCTTCTACATGGTAGGCTTCGCCATGTTCGGATTTGTCTCGGCCTATGCCCTGTTTGCCCTGGCCATCGTGGTCATCACGTTGGGGGAGATGATCATCATGCCTACCTCGCAGGCGCTGGCGGTAAACTTTGCCCCCGAAGAAATGCGCGGCCGTTACATGGCCCTGTACGGCCTGATCTGGATGATCCCGGCCACCATCGGTCCTGGCGCGGCGGGGTACATCCTGGATCATTACAATCCCAACCTGCTGTGGTATGTGGGCGGCGCCCTATGTGCCGTTTCTGCCTTCAGCTTTTACCTGCTGCACCTGCGCCTGGGGGCGCAGAAGCGCTTTGTGAATGAGGAGACGACGCCAGCTTAACTCGACCAGGCTCAGAAACACAATTGGGGTGAAACGATGAACATTGCTCTGGAAACAACCTTGATTACCCACGGCCTGCCCAGGCCGCACAACGTCGCCACGGCTTTTCTGCTGGAGGAGACGGCGCGCCAGCTGGGCTGCCAGCCGCGCACCATTGCCGTGCTGGATGGCAAGGTGCGCGTGGGGTTGACGCACGACGAGATCCTCGCCCTGGCTGAGCGGGAAGACGTAATCAAGGCCGGCGTGCGCGAGCTGCCCCTGGCCATCGCCCAGCGGAAAAGCGCCTCTACGACGGTCAGCGCCACCACGCGCATCGCCGCCGAACAGGGCATCCCGGTATTCGCCACCGGCGGGATCGGCGGGGTCCATCCCGGGCCCTGGGACGTTTCACAGGACATTCTGGAATTGTCACGCAGCCCGGTGGTGGTCGTTTGTGCCGGGCCCAAGGCCATCCTGGACCTGCAGGCGACCCACGAGATGCTGGAAAGCTTTGGCGTGACGGTCGTGGGCTACCAGACCGACACGGCCCCGGCTTTCTATACGCGCAGCACCCACCTGCCTGTGCCGCGCGTCGAGAGCCCGGAAGAGATCGCCGCCGTTTACTGCGCCGGGCGCGACCTAAACCTGCCTGGCGGGGTGCTGGTATACAACCCCATCCCGGCCGAATACGAAATTGCCGCCGGGGAGATCCAGGGCTGGCGCGACCTGGCCATGGCCGATCTACACCAGGCGGGCGTATCCGGCAAGGCCATCACGCCTTTCTTGCTGGATCGCATGGCCGAATATTCCGGTGGGCGCACCGTGACGGCCAACGTGCAGTTGGTCAAAAACAACGTCGTCCTGGGCTGCCACATCGCCCTGGCGCTGCGCGGCCGGCTGTAGACCCCGGCCGGCTTTGGCGCCGTGCGCCGTGCGCAAGGGATTTCGCCTGGCGGCGGCCTTTATCTGTACTATAATCGTAACTGCTCAGCCTGGGGTGAAATTTGGGCCTTTCCCACTCACCCGCTGAGCAGCGGTCTGTATTCGCTATCCATCCACACGGAGCGCCATTTTAATTCTTACCGGTAACGGCGCCACGCCTGCTGGGCAGGCATGGCTGTTGTGTTATGGCTGCCCCGGGTAGGCTATTAACCAGTATCTGTTCGAATATTCTTATGGTAGTGTTTTTTTATCGAGCGAAGCACGACAAAAAGCCCTACCCGGAATAGTTTTTCGGATAGGGCTGAACTTCACTCCATCGGGAATCATCATGCTGCAACGACTCAATCCCTCCCGTTATTTCAGTATTAAAATCGCCCTGCCGGTCTTGCTGGTGCTGTTGGTTGGCATGGGCCTGATCATCGGTATTGTCCTGGATCGCCAGGACGAATTGATCCTGGGCCAGGAACAGACCCGGCTGGAAGAGCTCTTTAACGGCTTCAACAAAGAAATCGACCTGCGCAGCCAGTCGGCCCTTTCGCTGGCCAAATCGATTGCCAATATGCCGGCCGTACAGGAGGCGTTCGCCGCCCGAGACCGGGAAGAACTGCTGGAGATCCTGCAGCCGGTGTACCAAACCCTTCATGATGACTCGGGCATCGAGCAGGCCCAGTTCCACCTCGCCCCGGCGACGTCTTTTCTGCGCCTGAACAGCCCGGATAAATTTGGAGACGACCTGTCTTCCTTTCGCTTCATGGTCGTGGAAGCCAACCAGGAACACCACGCCGTGGTAGGCCTGGAAGCCGGTGTGACCGGGTATGGCCTGCGCGGCGTAACGCCGGTGGTCAAAGATGGCCAGCCGATTGGCAGTTTCGAGATTGGTGTGAGCTTCGACCAGGCGCTGCTGGCCAATTACAAGGATATATCCGGCGGAGAGTACAGCCTGTATATCCCGGGCGAGACTGCCGCGGACGCCTTCCAACTGTATGCCTCTACCCTGGAAGAGCCGCCGGCAGTGGACGAAACCATACGCCAGGCGGTATTTCGCAGCGGTGAAACCCAGCTGGCCTTCAGTACGCTCCAGGGCGTGCCTTACCTGGTGCTGGTGGCGCCGCTGCGTGACTACAGCGGCGCGGTGGTCAGCCTGATCGAGGTGGCCGAGCCGCGCAGCGAGTCGCTGGCCTTGATCAGCCACAACCGCACCATGATCGTCCTGCTGGGGATAGGCGTGGTGGCGGTGATGGCCGGGTTGATGTTGTACGTGATCAATTACCTGACCCGGCCGGTCAAGGCAATGAAACTGGCCGCCGAGCAGATTGCCCAGGTGGATCTAACCCACCTGATCGCCACCACCGACGCCATTGCCGGCGGTGACCTGACGGCCGAGCTGCACATCCAGAGCCAACCCCTGGCTTACCATTCTCAAGACGAGATCGGCGCCCTGGCAGGGGCCTTCAATTTGATGATCGAACGCCTGCAGCAGACCAGCCTGGGATTTGCCCAGATGACGGCCAGGTTGAGCCAGCTGGTGGGTGAAGTGGCGCAGCAGGCCGAGAACGTGGCGGTGGCTTCGGCGCAGTTGATGTCGGGGGCGCGTGATTCGAGCGAGGCCACCGGGCACATCATCGATACCCTTTTCCAGGTGACGACCGAGACCCGGCAGCAGACCGAGAACATTACCCAGACCGCCGCCTCCATCGACCAGATGGCGCGCGCGGTGGTAGGCGTGGCCAAAGGCGCCGAGGAACAGGCCATGTCGGTAGGGCAGGCGGTGGGCGCCACGGCCCAGATCAGCCAGTTGATCGAACAGGTTGCCCATGGCGCCCAGACCGGCAACCGGCGCAGCGCCGAGACCCGCAAAACGGCCGAAGACGGGGCCAGCGCGGTAGAATCCAGCGGGGCCGCTATGGTGCGCATCCGCACCCAGGTGCTGGCATCTGCCGAAAAGGTCAAGAACATGGGGCAGCGTTCCAGCCAGATCGGTGAAATCGTGGAAAAGATCGAGGAGATATCCTCGCAGACCAACCTGTTGTCGCTGAACGCAGCCATCGAAGCCGCGCGGGCCGGCGAACACGGCAAGAGTTTTGCCGTGGTGGCCGACGAGGTACGCAAGCTGGCCGAGAAGTCCACTCGGGCGGCCAAAGAGGTCTCCGTGCTCATCGGCGAAATCCAGAAATCTGTTCAGGAGGCCAT
>JAAZNB010000438.1 GCA_012798515.1 Chloroflexota bacterium | reverse complement strand
GCGGTGCACATTGCCAATGGCCTGTATCACCTGTGCCGCTCGAGAAGCGAGCGCCCTGAAATATATCTCAATCTCGATTACGTCAAAAAGGTCGGTGCCTACGAGCACCTGGATGAGTGGATCGAGTTGACGAACAGCTGGTTAGAGCGCAATATCAACTCGCCTTTTAAACGGTAGCCCGGTTTTCCTGCGCGGGCGCTTTTGCTCGCCGGGTTGGATGAGCCAGGTGCCAGGATAAGCTTCTGGCGTGGGAACAGCCCGAATCAAAGGAATCGCGTATGATTCAAGAGACGATTTTGCTTGTAGACGATGAAGCCAATGTGCTGTCCTCCCTGTCGCGGGAGCTGGTCGAAGAGGGCTTTGAGGACATCCGTACGGTCCAGAGTGGCCAGGCGGCCATGGACATACTCAAGGATCTTCCTCGCCTGGCCGTCATCGTTTCGGATTACCACATGCCTGGCATGAATGGGATCGAGTTCTTCGAACAGGCACGCAAGGTTTATCCCGACGTGTCGCGCATCATCTTGACCGGTGTGGGTGATTTAAACATGGCGGTCAAGGCCGTGAACCGCGGCAGCATCTTTCGATTCCTGCTCAAACCCAGCCCGCCGGACGAATTTGCCGCCGCGGTCAAAGACGGCGTAAAACAATACCGCCTGATTAACGGCGAGCGGGATTTGCTCAACAAGACCCTCAGCGGCAGCGTCAAGGTGATGATCGACATCCTGGCAGCCTTGAGCCCAGACATCTTCGCCCAGGCTAACCGCCTGCGCAACCTGGCGCGCAAGATGTCTGAGAAGCTCAACCTCCAGGATCAGGCCTGGGAAATGGAAGTGGCGGCCCTGGTGTGCCGTATTGGAGCCGTGACCGTCCCGCGCCCCATCCTGGAAAAATGGCAGTCCGGTGCGATGCTGGATCAGCCAGAACAAACCATGGTGCGTTCCATTCCCCGCATCAGCCAGCAGTTGATCAACAATATCCCCCGGCTGGAGAACATTGCCGTAGCGGTTGGCTACCAGGACTGCACCTACACGATCCGTCTCACCCATGATTCCCCCAAAGGGGATGCTATCCCCCTGATGGCCAGGATCTTGAAGATCATTCTGGATTACGATTACTACCTGATGAAATTGACCACGCCGGCGGCGGCGTACGAAGCCATGCTGAAGCGCGAACCGGACTATGATCCCCGGCTCCTGGCTGAATTCTTCGCCCAGGTCATCGGGATCAGTGCGGCTGACGTGCTCCAGGTGCCGGTGCGCACGGTAATGCGCGAGAGAGAGATCATGATCGGTGAAGTGGAAGCCGGGATGGTAATCAGCCGTGACGTGTACGACCGCAATGGATTGTTGATCGTGTCCAAAGGCACCACGATCACGGAAGTGCTGCGCTTCCGTTTGATCAACTACGCTCGCGCCCAGTCGATTATTAACCCGATTTTTATTGAATATCCCTACAGCGACCGTTAACATACTACTAAAGGCGAAATCGGGATAAGCCGAGAAAGGCAAAAACCTTTCTCCCGACCGGAGGTTATTCAATCCGGGCAAATCCGCTTTCAGCCATCTACTATTGGTATGTACAAGGTCGTTTGATGTTAATATCTTACCTGGGACAGATTAAGAATTGGGCCGTTAAACACGCCATCCAGCTGATCCTTGGCTCTCTGATTGTAGTCGTGGTCGTCTTTATCAGTTTCGACTTGCAGGCCCAACGAGATATCCTGGAGGGCGAATTGTTGGCCAAAGGCAAAAGCCTGGCCATCAACGGGGCTGAAACCATCAGCTATGGGTTCGAAGAGGGTATAGCGAATGGGAGCCTGACCGAAGCCGACGTCTTCGACACCGATTACCAGCCGGTTCCCGGCACGATTCCCCAAAAATACCACACCCGCTACGACAGCTTTACCGACGCCAACTTTCAGGCTATTCTGGATAAGTATCTGGAAGACCAGGACGTGACCTATGCGGTGGCGCAGGACGTCAACGGTTACCTGCCCACCCATAACACCGTCTTCTCACAGCCGCTCAGCGGTGACCTCGAAGTAGACCTGCTCAATAACCGCACCAAGCGTTTGTTCAATGACACGGTGGGGCTCAATGCCTCGCACAACACCCAGCCTTTCTTGATGCAAAATTATCCCCGCGACACGGGGGAGGTTCTGTGGGACATCTCAGCCCCGATTTTCGTCAATGGGAAGCATTGGGGTGGCTTTCGGGTGGGAATTTCCCTGGCCAACGTGCAGGTGCGACAAACGGTGGCCGCCCAGCGGGTCTTTTATCCCAGTCTGCTGCTGGTGGTGGGCATGGTCCTGGTAACCTTCCTGGTTTCCGGGCTGCACCGCCAGCTGGCAAATTCCAACCTCATCATGCGCCAGGAAGTGGAGCAGCGCAAGAATATCCAGAAACTGCTGGCCAGAGAAAATGAGCTGCTCAACATCACCTTGATGAGCATGGGTGACAGCGTTATCACCACCGATCAGAATGAAATTATCACCTCGTTCAACAACGGCGCCGAGCAGTTGACCGGGTATTCACAGTTCGACGCCATTGGCAAGCCGCTGGGAGAGATTTTTCAGATTCTGGATGCGCAAAACGACCACAAGGCAGATCCCATTCTGGTTTATCTTTACCAACACGATGCCAAAGAGCAGTCCGGTTTGAATAGTTCGTTCCCGACATTGCTGAACAAGAATAAAGAGCGGGTGCTGGTGGCCTGCGAGGTGTTCCCGTTGAAAGCCGACCAGGATACGGTTTTGGGATACGTCTTGATCGGCCGGGACATGACGGAAAAGTACCAGGTCGAGACACAGACCATGCTCTCCCAGAAAATGGAAGCCATTGGGCGCCTGGCCTCTGGCATTGCGCACGAGATCAATACGCCGATCCAATACGTGGGCGATAATATCAATTACATCCAACGCGCTTTCACGCAATGTGTGGACGTGCTGAGTCAATACCGTGACTTCATCATCTCGCATGGCGAGAAAGTGGTCACGGCCGAAGATGAGGAAGAAGCGGCCTCGCTCTGGAAGCTAAAGAAGATCGAGTATTACCGCAACGAAGTCCCCAAGGCGATCGGAGAATCTCTGGATGGAATCGAACGGGTGAGAAAGATCGTCGTCGCCATCCGCGAGTTCTCTCATCCCTCTGAAAAAGAGAAGAAACTGGCCGACATCAACCAGGGTATTTTGACTACCATCACCATCTCGCGCAATGAGTGGAAGTACTGCGCCGAGATGGAAGCCGACCTGGATCCCAACCTGCCCATGGTAAACTGCCAGATCGACGAGATCAACCAGGTGATCCTCAATATGATCGTCAACGCCGCTCATGCCATCCAGGACGTCTTGCCCGAGAATTTTGTCACCAAAGGGACGATCCGCATTGCCACCCGGCGCAAGAAAGACAACGTGGTGATCACCGTTCAGGATTCGGGCTGCGGGATCCCCGAGGGGATTCAAAACCGCATATTCGATCCCTTCTTTACCACCAAGGACGTCAACAAAGGTACCGGCCAGGGCCTGGCTATCGCCCATAACATCATCGTCAACAAGCACGGCGGGCGCATCAGTGTACAGTCCAAAGTAGGGGAGGGCACCACCTTCGAGATCGAAATCCCCATCGAGTCTCCCCAAAAACGGCAAGATGACCCTCACGCTGTCGTTTAGGGCAGCAGGCTGGGCGGCCAGATCCGGCCAGGGTATTCTCAGGCCGTGAGAAGGACGCCGTTTTGCGATGGATCGTGGGTCAGCAAACCTTGGGCATGTTCCTGGATTTGACCCCCATGTGAGAGGATGCGCTTTTGCACCTGCTCCAGGTCAGACTGAGAGGGAAGACGAATTTGGAACCAGCACAGGCCGGTAGAATCCGGCGGGGGCGGCGGAGCGCCGCGGCCGGCCCAGGTGTTGAGCCCGATGTGGTGGTGGTAGCCACCGGCTGAGACGAACAATGCGCTGCCGGTGTAGGTCTGGGTGCGCTCGAACCCCAACGTGTTCACGTAGAATCGACGTGCGATTTCCAGATCGCTGACGTGCAGGTGGATGTGCCCAATGCGCGTGTGAGGAGAAATGTATTCCGGGGGCACTGGCGCTGGTTGTACCTCGGCCAGGACTGCCTCAACGTCCAAGGGGTCCGTCGTCATGTTCAATTCCCCGTGAGAGTCGTATGGCCAGGCAGCCGGTGGGCGGTCCCAATAGATTTCAATTCCATTTCCATCCGGGTCGGTCAGGTAGACGGCTTCGCTGACGCCATGGTCAGCAAAGCCCTGTACGCTGGCGTGTGTCCTGGACAGGCGCATCAGGGCATAAGCCAGTTCAGCCCGGCCGGGGACCAGGATGGCAAAGTGATACAGCCCTGTCGTCCGGGAAGGGCGTTTGGCATTGGGGTTCTCGCTCAGGATCACCAGGGGCTCCAGGTCGCTGCCCAGGGTAACCTGGTTTCCGGCTTGCCCCAGTAAGGCGAGTCCGGTGGTTTGGCGATAAAAATTCAAGGAACGTTGCAAATTGGAGACGGTCAGATGGACTGCTCCAATCGAGGTTTGCGCAGGAATACCGGAATTGGCCATACACTTACCAATGTTTATAGATCGTATTCATCGTGTATATTGTAAACCATTTGTCTATGGGGTAGAAATCGACCGGGTAGATAAATTGCTCAATATTTCTTCCCACCTGACAGGGAAAAACGTTGCAGATGTTAATGTTTTATAAAGAAGTAAAGGATTTTCAATTCAAGCAACCCTGGGTATACTTGAAGGAATTCCGCAGCGAATTGTGAACCAATCGAGTTAACTTGTTTTAATCAGGAGCATTCGTTCCTGATTAATGACAAGGTCTTGCCCAGGCGGTACAAAATATCGCCGTTGCTGTGTAGATGGTGTCTATTTCGAAAATGTCTTTTGTACAGGGTGTGCAGTGTAAGTTTTGGCGCGCTTGAATATTAAAGGGTAGCATGCAACAAGAAAAGTTTTCGCGCCTCCACCGTTTGTTCCGACGGTACCCACGGTTGAAAAGCTCTGGCGCCAACCGGCCGGCCGGACAACTCTCCTCCGCTCGTTCTTCCCGTGGGCCCCAAAAATCGGGAAGTTCGGGTGAAGCGGCGCGCGTAAAAGCAATCCATGCCGCCGTTGGGTTCTCGGCAGAAGCCTTCCTTAAATCGAACCAGTGGAACCGCGTCATCGACGAAGTACTTGCCCGGCTGGGTGAAGCAGCCGGCGCCGGCCGGGTTTGCCTGCTGTTGGATCCGTGTTTTTCCGGAGAGCGGCTTTTCTTGCGCCCGGTATACCAGTGGGAGGTCCCGGGCGGGGATGGAAAGAACGCCGATTGTGATTGTGAAAGGATGCGCGCCATCCTGAACAGCTGGAACGCACAGCTGTACGCCGGCGCGCCGGTCTATGGAAGCCTCCGGCAGTTTGACGGACAAGTGCGTGAAGACCTGTTGGACTATGGCATCCGTTCCCTGGCCATCCTGCCCATCATGGTACGCAAGCAACCCTGGGGGGAGATTGCCTTTTTACATTTCTCCCAGGAGCGTATGTGGAGCGGGGAAGAGATCGAAGCTTTGTCGGCCGCCGCCAGCCTCCTGGGAGCGGCGGCAGAGCACGAAATGATGAGCCACGCCCTGGAGCGCTCTGAGGGCAAATATCACGATCTGATCGACAACCTGGGGGAAGTGATCTTTACCTTGGACCGCATTGGGCGGTTGAATTACATCAGCCCTTCGATTGAAAAAGTCACCGGTTATCGCCCGGCAGAGATGGAGGGCTATTCTTACGACCAGTTTGTATTCCCCGCCGACCTGGAAAAATTAAGAGACAGCAGTACCTGTTCGGCGCACGAGCAGATCAAGTCTTGTGAGCTGCGCCTGGTTTCGAAGGACGCGCAGCTGCGTGACGTACACGTGTTCTTCCGCCCCATGCTGGAGAATGGCGAACGGATTGGGATGACCGGGGTGATGGCAGACATCACCGAGCAGAAAAAAGTGGAAGCGGAGCTGAAACAACGCGATGCTATCCTGGCGGCCATCAGCGAGGCCACCGGCCAGTTCTTGAAATCATCCGAATGGGGCGAATCGATCCTGCCCGTACTGTCTTCCCTGGGGAAAGCGGTGAACACCAGCCGGGCCTGTTTCTTTGCCCGGCAGATCATTCACGACAAGATACCCAGGAAGAACCAGTTCTACTACTGGTCGTCAGCAGAAGATCAGGCCGGGGCCGCCGGCCCGGAGCTGGAGCGTAACTTGCTACAGATCCCAAACTATCCGGATTGGGAGCGCAGCCTGAGCGCCAACCTGGTTATCCAGGCCAATGTGCAGGATTGCTCTCCCGCTGAAGGCGCCATTCTGCGGCAGTGTGAAATTCAATCTCTCATCGTCGTCCCGATCTTTGTCGAGGGGCGCTGGTGGGGATTCATCAGCTTCGACGAGTGCCGGCAGCTGCGTCGCTGGTCGGCAGCCGAGGTGGAGGTATTGAAAGTGGCGGCCAGCGTGCTGGGGGCGGCTATTTACCGTATGTTGGTCGAGGAAGGTATCAAGGAACGGTACCACACCGAGCGCCGCCAGCGCCGCCTGACCCAGGTACTCTACGAGGCAGGGATCAAGCTGAACGCCAGCCTGAATTACGACGAAATCGTCGACCAGCTGTTGGAACAAATCACGCGGGTGATCCCTTGCGATTCGGCCTGTATCATGGCGGTGGAGGGTGAACGGATCCGCGTGGTGCGCCTGCATGGCCTTGACCAGTACCCTCCTTCCCTGGCCCGCAAGGCATACGAAACCTCCTTCCAGACCAGTGAGGCGCGCAACCTGCGCTGGATCATCGAGACGCAGCTGCCCCTGGTAATCCCCGATACCCTCAGCGACCCCAACTGGGTGTGGACTGAAGCCGGCGGTACGACGCGCTCCTGGGCGGGCGCGCCCATCGTGGTGCAGGACCAGGTGGTGGCCATCCTCTCCCTGGACAAGTACGAAGCCGATTTTTACCAGGCCGAGCACGCCGAGATTCTGGCAGCTTTTACCGGCCAGGCCGCCTTGGTGCTACAGAATGCGCGCCTGTACGCTGAGACCAAGGAGAGCCTGGAGCGCGAACAGCGTTTGAATGAGATTGCTGAGATCATCAGCAGCTCCATGGATCTCAACACCATTCTCCAGACAATTTTGCGCCTGGCAACGACGGTGGTGGGGGGCAACGCCAGCATCATGCTGCTCGTCTCCCCCGATGGGGACGTCCTGTCTGCCCCCTATGTATTCAACCTGCCCTATGCCCTGGATTTCAATACCCTGCCGCGAGGAGAAAGCATCTCCTGGGACGTGATCGACGGTGGAAAGCCGCTGATCGTCGAGAATTATGCCCAACATCCCAAACGGCGTTCCGATTTGATGCGCATGGGGGTGAAATCGGTGGTCGTCGTGCCTTTGGTGGTTGGTGAAGAACGCCTGGGCAGTCTGGGGGTGTTCACGTTCGACCCCGAGCGGCGATTCAGCGAGCGTGATCTGGCCCTGGCCGAGTCGATCGGCCGCCAGGCGGGCGTGGCCATTCAAAAAGCGCGCCTGTTTCAATCGGCGCACCGCCGGGCAGAAGAAGCCGAAATCCTGCGCCTGGCCTCCTCGGCGGTTGCTTCGGCAATAGAGCTGGACGAAGTCTTCAACCTCGTCCTGGAACACCTCCAGCGTGTGGTTCCTTACGACAGCGCTTCGATTTTCCTGGTCGAGAAAGAACACGTGCGCCTGGTGGCCGGGCGCGGGCTGCGCACGGACGCCGTGCTCAACCAGACCCTGCCGGATGACGACCGCCTGTTCCAGGAGATCAAGCGCCTGGGTGTGCCTTTGATCCTGAAAGATGCCCAGAATGATTCACGCTTTCACAGCTGGGGGGATGCCACTCACGTGCATGGTTGGATCGGCGTGCCCATGATGAGCCGGGCCAAACTGGTCGGTTTTATCACCCTGGACAGCTGCTGCCCGGGCAGCTACGAGCAGGCAGATGCCGACCTGGCCCAGGTGTATGCCAATGAGGTGGCCCTGGCCATCGAAAAGGCGCATTTGTTCCGCCGGGTGCAGCAGCTGGCGATTACCGACCCATTGACCGGGTTGTATAACCGGCGTTATTTCATCGAGGCCGGCCAACGCGAGTTCAAGCGGGCCCGCCGCCACGATACCGATCTTTCCCTGGCGCTTATCGACATCGATTTCTTTAAAAACGTAAACGACACCTACGGACACCTGGCCGGAGACCACATCCTGTACGAGCTGTCCGTGCTCTTGCAGCACGACTTGCGCCAGTCGGACATCGTGGCGCGTTATGGGGGAGAGGAATTCGTCATGCTCTTGCCGGAGACCACCCTGGCGGGAGCAGAAGTCGTGGCGCAGCGCCTGCACAATGTCATCATGAGGAACACTTTTGACCTGGGTCAGCGTTCTATATCTATATCCATCAGTATTGGCATTGCGGATGCAACGGGAGATTGCCAGGATATTCAAGAACTTTTCAAACGCGCCGACCAGGCTTTATACGGTTCCAAACAAAGTGGGCGCGGGCGGATCACCTGCTGGATACCCACGAATGGTGACGGCCAGTAGCCGCTGCCCGGTCTACGCTCGCCCACCGGCCAGTTTCCCTTCTGCTTCCCCTATCCTCATGCTTTCACACCTGCCAACCCTGCCATAAGGAGGAATCCCATGAAACCCAGTTTCGCTCGTAAAATCCTCGCGCCACTCCTGGCATTGCTCCTGGCTTCTCTGGCGTGTAGCTTTCCCACGCTTCAAAATGCCGACCAGGCGCGCCAGACCCAGGTAGCCGAAACCGTCGCCGCCCAATTGACCCAGTACGCCACAGTCTCTGCGTCTGCGGCCACACGCACGCCGCCGCCGGTCAGTACGGTCACGCTCAGCCCGGGACTGGCCCAGCCGACGAACACCCCGGCGGCGACGGGTGGGGCGGCTACCAGTGCGGTGGTGCCCTGCAACCGGGCCGAGTT
>JAAZNB010000437.1 GCA_012798515.1 Chloroflexota bacterium | reverse complement strand
TGACCCTGACGGCCACGCCTATACCGCGCACTTTGTACATGGCCCTGACCGGTGTGCGGGACATTTCGACCATCAATACGCCGCCGGAAGAGCGCCTGCCCATTGTGACCCACATCGGCCCATACTCACCCCGCCTGGTGCGCCAGGCCGTGCTGCGCGAGCTGGAGCGCGGCGGGCAGGTATTCTTCGTTCACAACCGGGTGCAAACCATTCGCTCCATGGAAAAGCACCTGTCCAGCCTGGTGCCCGAAGCCCGCGTAGGGGTAGCCCACGGGCAGATGCACGAAAGTGAGCTGGCGCGAGTCATGCACCTGTTCACCCACGGTGAAATCGACGTCTTGTTGTGTACCTCGATCATCGAGTCCGGCCTGGACATCCCCAATGCCAACACGCTCATCGTGGATCGCGCCGATACCTTTGGCCTGGCTCAGCTTTACCAACTGCGCGGCCGGGTGGGACGCAGCGCTCAACGCGCGTATGCCTATTTCTTCCGCCACCGGCGCAAACCGCCCACGCCAGAGGGCCAGGAACGCCTTGAAATTATTACCGAGAACAAGCAGCTGGGCGCCGGGTATTCGATTGCCATGCGCGACCTGGAAATGCGCGGTGCGGGTGAGTTGTTGGGAACGCGCCAGCACGGCTACATTGCCTCGGTGGGTTTTCACCTCTACACGCGCTTGCTGGGGCAGGCCGTGCGGGAGCTGAAGTTCTTCCAGGGGCAGACAGACGTCTCCGGCTATAAGCTGGACCTGCAGGCTCCTCACTTGCAGGTCAGTGTCGATTTTCCTTTCCCGGTGGGCATCCCGGCGAATTACGTCCCCGACCAGCTCCAACGGCTGCGCCTGTATCGCCGGCTGGCCGATTTGAACAGCGAAGAACAAATCGTGCAGATGGTCGATGAATTTAGAGACCGCTTTGGGCCCTTGCCTGAGCAGGTGCGTAACCTGATCTATCAGATCCGCGTGCGCTTGTTGGCCGAGGCAGCCGGCCTGGCGTCGGTCAACCTGGAAGCCGACCAGGTCGTACTGCGTTACCCACCCCTGCCGGAAGGGGTGAACTCACGCAACCTGCCACCGGTGGGATTCAGGGCCCGTACCGGGAAAAATGCTTATTGGATGGCAGGCGGGGAGGATATTGATGAATGGAAAGAGCGATTACTTCAGTTACTTTCTGCTATAATCGAAACGTAACACAAAAAGAGATGAAACGCTCTGGCCGTAGTTGGGGGCCTTGTTTTTTTGACATTGGCATGCATCAACGTCCTCTCTATCGTAAGATTCTCACGATGGCCAGCGTGGTTTTCCGCTGAGAATACCCCCGGTTGCCCTGGGAAAGATGTTCCGTTTGAAAATGTAAGGGACTCAGCCTGGTGTGATTGGAGTGGTTCTTTAGAACGAACGGAGAGCCGCTCTATTTTATATATCACCAGAAAAGGATGGATTAACAATGACGCCAAATGCAACGAATGAGACCATTGGGGCCAGGCGTATTGCGATGCTCATCGATGGAGATAATGCCCAACCATCGCTGTTAGAGAAAATGTTGGCCGAAACGAGCAAATACGGGTCGATCACCATACGCCGGATTTACGGCGATTGGACGGCAGCCAACATGAGCGGTTGGAAGGACGTCTTACAGACCTACGCAATTCAGCCTATTCAACAATTCCGTTTTACGATTGGGAAGAACGCGACCGATAGCGCCATGATTATCGATGCCATGGATATCGTCTATACCGGTGGGGTAGATGGCTTTTGCCTGGTTTCCAGTGACAGCGATTATACCCGCCTGGCGACCCGTATTCGCGAAAAGGGTTTTTTCGCGATGGGGATCGGCAAAAAGACGACCCCCCGCGCCTTTGTCAACGCCTGTGACGTGTTCGTTTATACCCAGAACCTGATCCCGGAGGAGACCCCGGCCCGCGTCAACGGCCCGAAAAAGAACATCGGACCGCAGGAACCCTCTGTGCCGGACCCCACACCCTTGTTGAAAAGCGCATTCGACATTGCCGTTCAAGATGATGGATGGGCTTTCCTGGGCACGCTGGGGCACCACTTGCGCCAGCTCGACCCCGGGTTCGACTCACGCACATACGGGTATAAACAGCTCTCGATGCTGATTCGTTCCCTTTCTAAGGCCTTCCAGGTCAAAGAAGTCAAGAGCGAAGACGGTACCTCGGTCATCTATGTGCGGTTAAAAGAGTAATCTGTTCCGAGTGGGAGGAATCCTGCCCGGCTGCTTCCACGGGGGAAAAAGCTGCCGCCTGGGAAAATTGTGGTAGAATAAATGTTCCAATTCCTGGTTTCGTTCCAGGGGAACTTTGTTCCCTGGCGGACAGGCGGTGGGGGTAGTCGTTAGCATTTCAACTTGAAAACGTTATGAAAGAACGTGCCGCTCGCCCACGCCAGGGAGTTGACTCCCGGGTTGGGAGAGCGGTATGGCGTTCAAGATCGTGGAAATGCCTCCCCCGTGAAGCGGTTTCGTGTAAGAGATAAAGGAAAAGAGCGGTTATGAAATTTGATTTACATGCTCCCTACCAGCCGACCGGCGACCAGCCGGAAGCAATCGAACAACTCGTAGCCGGGATTGAGAAAGGATATCGCGACCAGGTGTTGTTGGGGGCCACCGGGACGGGTAAAACGTTTACCATGGCGAACATCATCCAGCGCGCCCAGATGCCGGCCCTGGTGATGGCGCATAACAAGACCCTGGCGGCCCAGCTGTATGCCGAATTCAAGGAGTTTTTCCCCAACAATGCGGTGGAATACTTCGTATCTTACTATGATTACTACCAACCCGAGGCTTACGTGCCTCGCCACGATCTGTACATCGAAAAAGAGACTGAAATCAACGAAGAAATCGACCGCCTGCGCCTGGCAGCCACCGCAGCCCTGATGTCGCGCCGCGACGTGGTCATCGTTGCCTCTGTGTCATGTATCTATGGCCTGGGAAGTCCCGAGGCGTATGGCAAGGTGGTCATCCACATTGAGAAGAACAATATCTATCGCCGCAACGCCCTGCTGCGCCAGCTGGTGGAGAGCCAGTACCAGCGCAACGACATGGAGCCGCGTCCCGGCGTATTTCGCGTGCGCGGCGACGTGTTGGAAGTCTTCCCGGCCTACGAAGAGAAATCGGCCTATCGGATCTCATTTTTTGGAGATGAGGTCGAAAGTATTACCCATTTCAGCCCGATTACCGGCGAAATCTTCGATGAACCGGACCAGATCGATATCTACCCGGCCAAACATTACATCACCCAGGAGGATCGCCTGAAGAAGGCCATCCAGGATATCGAGGCCGAACTGGATGGGCAGCTACGCACGTTCAAAAGCAACGAGAAATATCTCGAAGCCCAACGCCTGGAGCAGCGCACCCGTTATGATCTGGAGATGTTGCGCGAGGTGGGTTATTGTTCCGGAATCGAGAATTATTCACGCCACCTGGACCAACGCCCGGCGGGGTCTCCACCGTGGACGCTGATGGACTACCTGCCCAGCGATTACCTGTTGTTCATTGACGAGTCGCACATGACCATCCCCCAGATCCGGGGTATGTTCCGTGGTGACCAATCCCGCAAGGAAGTACTGGCGCAGTATGGTTTTCGCCTGCCATCGGCGTTGGACAACCGCCCGCTGACCTTCAGTGAGTTCGAGCAGCACAAGGGGTACACGGTCTATACGTCAGCGACCCCGGGCCCGTACGAGATGCAGTTGAAAGAGCAGGTCGTTGAACAGATCATCCGCCCGACCGGCTTGCTGGATCCCGAAGTGCTGGTGCGTCCCACCAAGGGGCAAGTGGATGATTTGATCGCCGAGATCAAACAGCGTGTGGGGCGGGGTGAGCGGGTGCTGGTGACCACCCTGACCAAACGCATGTCCGAAGACCTGTCGGATTACCTGCTCGAAATGGGGATCAAGGTGCACTACCTGCATTCGGAGGTAGACACGCTGGAACGCATTGGGCTGCTGCGAGATCTGCGGATGGGCGTCTTCGACGTCATCGTGGGTATCAACCTGCTGCGCGAGGGTCTGGACCTGCCGGAAGTATCCCTGGTGGCGATTTTGGATGCGGACAAAGAGGGGTTCTTACGCTCCGAGACGGCACTCATCCAGACCATCGGGCGGGCGGCGCGCAACGTCAATGGCAAAGTGATCATGTATGCCGACAAGATGACGGACGCCATGAAACAGGCCCTCGACGAAACCAACCGCCGGCGCGCCAAACAAGAGGCATACAACGTCGCTCACGGCATCGAGCCGGTCAGCATCATCAAAGGGGTGCACGACCTGACAGAACGTCTGGGCGCCAGCCACGCCATGGCGGAAGAGCGCGGGGAGTATTCCGCCGGCGGCGAACGGCGCAAGATGCCGAAGAAAGAGCTGCAGCGGGTGATCAACGAATTGGAACAGCAGATGCGAGAGGCAGCCAAGAACCTCGAATTCGAACGGGCTGCGGTGATCCGCGACCAGATCTACGAGCTGCGCACCGTGCTGGCCGAGGATTACAATCTTCCCCCCTGGCAAAAAGCCAAATTATTGGCTGGCGAGGTCAACTGACCTCGGCCTGCAATCGAATAATACAGAGGCGTATTCCCAGCAGTCTTCTGGCTGGGAATACGCCTCGTTTTTTTATCCTGGATTGGCGACTAATCGAAATAGGTGCTGCGGACGTCGAAGTGCCTGAACTCGCCGGTGGCCGGCAGCCATTCGGGCTGCACAAAGGATACCAGCGCGGCCTGCGGGCCGCGGCGCAGGCGCGTGAGCAGCTGGTCCAGGGTGGGCCGGCCGCCTTCTGCCACCACCTCCACCTGACCGTTGGACAAGTTGCGTACCCACCCGGTCAGGTTTAGATTCAGGGCTTCACGGTAGACGAAGGCGCGATAGCCAACGCCCTGCACATGCCCATCGACGATGGCGTGTAAACGGGAATTTGCACTGGATTCCATCATTTCCTCTAGCTTAAGCGTGTTTCGGTTGTGTCCTCTGTACCAGGAGTGTAAAAATAACCGGCGCCAGGACGATGATAAACAGGATCAGGTAAGGCGCCAGGTTTTCAGCGGCCAGGCGTTCTTTATCCACTCCCAGGTATTCTTGCTGCCAGCGGTAGTCCAGCTGGTCGAGCGAGGCGCCGTATATATTTTGCACTGCGTCTGGGCAACCGATACCGGCCTGATAGCTCTTGAGCAGTTCGAGGAGGCGCTCGTTGCCATATTTCTGGTGAAGAAAGCGCACAAAGGACGAAGATTCAGCATAAGCCAAATAGACCCCCGCTGTGTCCTGCGGGAACGTCGTACACAAGGACTGGATGCTCTCCAGGCTTTGGTTTTGCACGGCGTTTTCCAGGATGCGCTGATATTCCGCATTGGGATACAGCTCGGACAGCGTGGCAGTACCCTCCAGCAGCCAGACAGGCACCTGTTCGAAACTGCCCTGGATGATTTGGTACTGCAAGATGTGAGCAATTTCGTGAGGCAGCTGTCTTTCTAACTCCAGGTTCTGTTCAGGACCAGTGGGAATCGACACCATGACGATGCCGAGGTCGGGGGCGGCGTGTCCTGCCACCCAGGTGCTTTCTTTATCGTGTAGGGCCGGCTGTAAGTCGGAGATGCTGTTATAGATGTAGACGTCCAGGGGAGCATTCAGATCGACGGGCAAGTATGCCTGAGCAGATTGAATGCCGGTATTGGCCGTATTGAGGGCATACTGGCCGAAGGCCAGCTCGCGATTGTACCAATGGACGATGAAGGTATTGTCTGAGAGGGTCTGCCAATCGAAGCGATTGTCGATGTAATCAAAGGAATAATGCTGGCTGTCTACCTGCAGGCCCGATTTGAGCACAACCCGGTACCAGTAATCCACTTTAGAGAAAGGGCGTATAGCGCTGTCCTGGAGGTTGTATTCGTAAGCGACTTCACCGTTCCCTGAGGTGTTCACGGTCTGCAGGTCGGTCGACCCACCTTCGGGCTGGATGAACAGATAGATTGTATCCAGCTCGATCTCGGATTGGATGTGGGCAAGAAAGACAACCGAATGTTCGAATTCCTGGCTGACGCGCACTTCGTTGAAATTGACTGTGGATTGGAGCATTGGGATTGCGGCTCCGGCCCATACCCGGAGAGCGATGACAAAAGCCAGCCAGCTGTGCATGTATGGCCCCTCTACTTAGAATTCATCTTCTTGATCTACGTTATCAGCATCCTCGGGCTCGATCAAAGAAGAGGCATCGCTTCCAATCTCTGAATTATTTTCCAGGTCGAAGTCCATCATCCCAAACAGACCAAAACCATTGGTAAATTGCAGATTGTCCAGCGCATCTTCAATGAAGGTTTCTTCTTCGTCCGTTTCGCTTTCCACCAATAACGTTTCCAGTTTTTCACGTACATCGTCCCCGCCAATCTCAGACAGGGCCCAGATGAGGGCAAATTTAAGATCGTCGTCCAACTCATCCTGCTCATCTAACAATTCAAGCAAGGTCGCCCGGGCGTCGGACAATTCCAAATGCCCGGCGGCCCGTACGGCTTCGAGCTGAATAGCATCGTCTTCGTGTTCCAACATCTGCAACACTTCTTTGGCCCAGGCGGGGTCGGCCGAACGGCCCATGGCGAACAGCGCGCTGGCAATCCATTGCGGATCCTGAGATTGGAACGCCTGGCGGATGAGGGCAGGAATTTCATCCCGGCTGGAATAGCCCAATGATTCCAGGGCGCGCTGGCGGACGACGTCTTCCTCTTCGCCCATCATGGCGCGAATCAGGGCATTCTCTACCCGTTCGGTAGTTTCCTGAGGCAGATCGTCTAGTTCACCGAGATAGATAAATTGGCCCAGCGCGTTGGCCGTGGTGCTGCGCACCACGACTGAATCGTCGTGCTGGAGCATATCCAGGTAAACGTTCACCAGTTTAGGGTCCTGGCTTTCCCACAGCAGGCGGATGGCCGCGGCGCGCACCTGGGGGTCAGGATCACGCAGAGCGAAGCGACTGAGGTCGTCAAAGGAGACCAATGTGTCCGCGTCGCTGAGGTCTTCCAGGTCGTGTAGCAGGTTTTGGCGGCGGGACAGGGGAATCTGATCCCAAACCTGGGTTAATTCGTTTAGCTCCTGCGCGCCGAGATCCGAAAAGCGGTGCAGGTAAACCGGTGGAAAGGGCTGGCTGCTTTCCAGAAGGGCGGCAATTACTTGCGCGAAGGGGATTTCTGCTTTATTTTTATTTTCCATCCTGATCCCAATTCTCTATGGCAATACGATTGGGTTGACGAAATCCTGGGTGGTAATATAGACCATCAACAAGATCAGCGCAGCAAAACCGATCAAATGCACCATATTCTCGTACTGCGCCGGCACACGGCGGCGCAGCAGGATTTCTGGAATGATGAAAATTATTCTACCGCCATCCAGAGCCGGGATGGGGAACAGGTTTGTCATGCCCAGGGCCACGGAGATGGTCGCCATGAGATACAGGGTATTGACCGCCGGGGGTGTGGGGGAAGTAGGCGTTGTACTGGAAACCTCGCTGTCCCGTTCACGCGCCTGGGCATAGATATCGTACATGCCTTTGGGCCCGACGAAACGGGCTTCCTCCGGGGCGACCTGGCCCTGGATGAGGCGGACGGGCATGCTGACCAGCAGCTTGCCTTGTTCATAGGCCAGCTGGACGCCGTATGGAACGGCTTGCAGCATAGTAATTGGCATGACCGGGTTGGTCATTTCGATCCCCAGAGCGCCCTGGCCTTCTGGAGGGTCGGTGCGTGGCACGGCGCTGATTTCAACGTTCTCACCATTGCGCAGGAGCTGGATGGTGACGGACTGCTCCAGATTGGACTGGATGATGGTGGATAGTTCTTCCATCGAATCGATGGGCTCACCGTTGACGGCCAGGATCACGTCGCCGGGCAAGACCCCGGCGATGGCAGCCGGCGATTCTTGCGCCACTGCGGCGATCTCGATGGTCGAAATGTCGGGCATGCCCACGCGGGTGAAAAGAACGGCGAAAAGCACCACACCGGTCAGAATGTTCATCACCGGGCCGCCCAACAAGACGGCCAGCCGTACCCAGGGACTGGCCGCTCCTAACCCACCGGGAACGTCAGGGTCATTCTCCCCTTTAGGGCGCACAAAAGCGCCGAAGGGGATCCAGTTGAGGGTGAATTCGGTCCCGCCCAGGGTAAACAGACGGGCCAGGCGGGGCGGGAAGCCAAAGCCAAATTCCTCGACTTCGATCTTGAACAGCCGCGCCACGAGAAAATGGCCCAGTTCATGCAGGAAGAGCAAAATGCCAAGGGTGATGATAAATTCCAGAATTATCATAGTTTGTTTCCGTAGTAATCCCAATCCTACTATTAATAAAATAGTTTGACAGGCTTCCCTTTCTTCTATTCCATTATATGCTGAATAGAAAGGGGTTTTCTAGATCCAATCGCTACTACCCAGTAGAGTTGAGGAAAGATCGGACCTCTTTCAACTCGGGCTGAGTAGTTTATATTAATGTAATTATATCCACAATAAGTTCTACTGAAAATAAGTATTTTATTAACCGTTGGGGTTTTCAATACTAAGACACGCTTTCTCCGGGCCTTTCCAGGTGAGCGCCTGTCCCGGGAACGGCCCTGAGCACGCTCTGGACGCCGGGGATTTGGGATAGCTTTTCCTGTACCATTTGGGCTGCGGAGGACAGGCAGATGGCGTGCACGTTGGGACCGGCATCCAGGGTATAGCACACCGGGATACCGTTCCGGCGCCAGGCGGCAATGGCTTTCATAACCGCCACAGATGCCGGTTCCCAGTAGAACAAGGGGGGCGTGGAAGTCATCATCACACCGTGCATCATGTTGCTATCCAGCTCGACCACGCTGGCGAAGGCTTCGAAATCGTGGGCCAGGATGGCCTGGCGGCACAACGCCAGGCGGCGGGATGCGTCTTCCACGCGCCGGTTTTGCAGCGGGCTGGTCGGGGCCAGGGTGTGTCCCTGGCTGGAGCCTACCGGTTTGTGGCCGCTCTCTACCACGGCGATACAGTCGACCAGGTCCCAGAAATCGGGTGGAGCGAACGAGGCCGCAAAGGAATCTTCGTCAGTGCTGCCGGGGAACCATTCGACAAAGCCGGTGGGCACCGAGCGAGAGGCGGACCCGGAGCCACGGCGCGCCAGCCGTGACAGGGCCTTCTCGTCCAGGTTCAGGCCGATGGCGCGCGAAGCCGCCAGGCTGAGGGCGGCAAAGGCTGCCGCTGAGGAGGCAATGCCGGCCCCGGTGGGGAAGTTGTTGGCGCTGGTCACCTGGGCATATCCCTGGCGACCGGCCTGGGCGCGCACCAGATCCAGGATGCGGGATACCCGCTGGCGGGCATCATCGCTCGCCGCCTGGCCGTTCAGCTCCAACTCATCCCGGTTTAAATCGTCCCGGAAAGTGACCGTGGTGCGGGTCAATAACCCGTCCAGGTTCATCGAAATGGACCCATTTTGAGGAATGCGCAGGGCGTTGTCTTGATTGCCCCAATACTTGATGAATGCGAT
>JAAZNB010000049.1 GCA_012798515.1 Chloroflexota bacterium | reverse complement strand
TTGTCGATGCGGCGGATAAAAATGTGCCGGGCGCCCGGGAGGCGCTGGAGAAAGCGCTGGAGGCAATCGGGCTCTCCCTGCCGCCGGATAAGGATGTTACCCTGGAAAATCTTATGCAAGTATATACGGCCAACTCCAGCACGTCACTGGCAAACATGCAGGCGCTTGCCGCTCAAATCGAGGTACAGGATTGGGAAGCGCCGGCCCCGGACCTGGAGCCGCAGGAGATAGAGCCCTTACCTACGGAAGAAGCCGCCCCATCCGCCACGCCGCCGCAGGAAAATGTCACGGGCGTGATAACCACGCAGGAGATCGCCGGAACGTATAGCGGAAATGCGACGTTGCAGCATATTGAAGAAGACGTCGAGGGTCCCAACAGTATGCCGGTGACACTACAGCTTAACGGGGGCGGTACGGGTACGGTGAACGTGAACGGCTACGGCGGTGAAGCACAATACTCGGGCAACACGGTTACTTTTTCTGTGAAGATGAAGGAGGACGGCCCAACGATTTCCTGTACGTTCCACGGGAAAGTAAGCAGAAACGGCAGCCAGGTCGTGATCAGCGGGGATATGAACTTATCCATGATGGGCATTACCTTTGCCTCCTATTCCTGGACGGCGCAAAAATGAGCAATCTGAATAAACAGCCCCTGCCGGTAAGTTGGATTCCAAAACCATAGAAGACAGGAAGAACGGGATATGTACGGCGTACATTGCGGCGCACCACTATCAGGAGACCCAAGTTTCTACCCCGCTTGCGGCAGCGAGATCAAGCCGGCGTTCCAAAGCGCGCCGCATACCGCAGGCCTGTGCGGGTTCCGGCCCTGTATAGGTGGCCCGGCCATTGCCAAAGACGGAAAAAACACCCACGAATGGTCACCAGGCGACCTGAAAGGATCTACACCATGATTTGTACACAGTGCGGCCAGACACTCCCTGAAGACAGTCGCTTTTGTGAATACTGCGGCGCGCCGGTTAGCGCGGTTGATCAACCATCGCCCCCGCAAGGGAACCCAGGCGTGGGTATCGATGGTGGCGACGTGCGGGATGAAGAAAATTCAATGCATCCACCGGGTGCAAAAAAGACCCCAAAGACTTGGATTTGGATCATTGTGATTGTCCTGCTCGTTCTCAGTTGTTGTGTTGCCATTATTGGGGGTGGCCTGGTTTACCTTTTCAATCAGGACCTGGGCTGGCAGGATGTGCTTCCCAGTGGTTGGGAAGAGCCCCCGGTCGCCCCCCACGTTTCTATCCACTCGCCTGTGCCGCTAGGAGCGGTGCAACTGATCCCGCAAGTTGAAACAGCCGTACTACAAAACGACTTCTCTGCGGAAGCCATGAAAACAATCGACTTTTTTCAGCAGGTGCACCCCAATTCAGTACAGGAACCTTGGTGGTGGAAATCTCCGGGGAAGCAATTAAATAACGGGCACTTTGTGCAAATATTCTATGGGTTGAAACAATCTACTTGTAAAACATTCATATAGTCACCAGGCGACGTGAAAGGATCCATACGATGATTTGTACACAATGCGGTCAAGAATCCCCTGAAGATAGTCGCTTTTGCGAACATTGCGGTGCGCCACTGGGTGAAAATCGCCAACGTTCTAATCCGCAGGTTAGCCCCGGCGTGACCATGGGGGAGGACGGCGTCATGCGATGGGTTTATGAAATGAATATGTGGAAGAACCCAACCCTGGTCATCACGATCTGGAAGGTGCTTCTGCTGGCAGCTTTCGCGCCGGCTCTTTTACTCTTTTTCTTGACCCTGGAAGATGGCATTGGCTCCGCATTGCTTGTGTTTGTAGAAGTCATGGGGATTGTCGCCGGTATTGTCACCGGGCTCATGCTGCTCGCATATCCGCTCGTGGCCATGATAAACGGGGGAATATACTGCGTGATTTTCGAGATGGACGATCACTGCATCAAGCACATCCAGATGCAAAACCAATTCAAAAAAAGCCAGGTTCTGGCGTTGATCGTCTCTTTGGCCGGGGTGATGACCGGCAATGTTCAAGTGGCCGCAGCGGGGATGCTGGCTGGATCAAAGCAAAGCTCGTTGAGTAGTTTTGAGAAAGTAAGCACCATTACGGTCAATGAAAAACGGCACGTCATCTATATCAACGAGAAGTTATCCCATAATCAGGTTTATGCCGATTCTGCTGACTTTGCATTTGTAAAGAATATGATCATCAGCCGCTGCAAGAAAGCCAGAGTGATCTATCAATAAAGGGTAATCCACGGTTGGGGATTGAAAATGGCTCCCCATATATTCGGGAGGATGGGTGAAAAAGGAGACCCATGGCGCAACCACTGATGACACTAGACCAGATGATGCAGGCTCACCAGCAGTTAACTGCTGACTTTCAGGCAAACCGGATCGATCAGGCCGGTTACTCGGCTGCTCTTACACGCCTGAATGCATTGGATGCGGAACAGCGCCGGTGGACTTGTACACCGGAAGGCCGGTTTGTGTGGTATGACGGAAGCCGCTGGATTCCCGGACAGCCGGCGCTCAGCCCAGGGCAGCCGCCAGAAAAGGCGGCACCCGCTTCAGCGGGTAGCCCTGCGCCTGCATTGGAAAAAAGTCCCCGGCGGAAAGGCCGGCGCCGATTAGCCTCCACTCCTCTACTGGCAATGTTGCCCGGGGCCGTGCTGGGCGGCGTCTGGTCCTGCTACACCCTTTTTCAGCTGATCCTGGGGGAGCCGGAGGGCGTAGACTTGCTCACACCGGCCATTCTTACCGGCGTGCCGCTGCTGTTATGGCTGCTGCGTAAACCGCTGGACAAGCTGCTGCTCCCGCTGCAAAAATTTCAGTCATCCTTTCCCTTTGTCATTCGCCTGGGTATTGTGCTGGCACTGCCCATGTCGTTGGGTTGTGGGTGTTCTGCGATTTCCACATCCGGTTATTCGGCGCTGCATTTCACCGCGTTGATCAGTACGCTGTGGGGCTATTTTCTTCTGCATACACCGGCGCCTCAGAAAAATAGATAAGGGCAATTTTCACTGAGGATGCGCACGCGGCAAGATGCAGCCAGTGCATGAGGGGTTTGGGAGGCGATATGGTGATGAAGAATAAATCCTGGCGACGCTTCACCTGGATGATCCTATGGTTCGCAGGCCTGTTTATGCTATTACCAGCCAGTGGAACAGCCCAGGCGCAGGAAGTGGATGGATACTGGGAACTGATTTCAGATGAGGTTTACCAAAAGCCATCTGATGAGCACAAGACCTTCAATATGAACAGTGGCAAGGGAACATACCGGGCCGAATTAGAAGGAGACAGCTTTCAAGCAACCATGACCTGGACAGAACCCGGGCAGCGTTATGCGGCCGGGCAAAACGTCGATCTCACGCTCAGCGTCAATGTCGATGAATACAAATGGTACGACGATGACCCGGGTTACCTCCATCAAGGTCTCAATTATATGGAGGCCAATATCTCTGCCCGCATCGACGAACCGGGGATCGACTTTATCGGCGCAACCAGGAGCTCGATCGTTTTCATCGATTCGCAGGGTGAGGATTTTGCCGAGGTCAGGACCGATTACGGCAAGATTGC
>JAAZNB010000436.1 GCA_012798515.1 Chloroflexota bacterium | reverse complement strand
GGTGATGTGCAGAAATACCCCATCGGGGGCGGCAGCCTGGCCATCTTCAAGAACAGCGACGAGCGCGCCGTCCAGGCTTCCTGGGAGTTCGTTAAATTCATGACTTCCAGGGACAGCGCCGCCTACCTGGCCACTCACACCGGCTACCTGCCGGTGTACGCCGACGCTTTCAGCTGGCCGGAAATCCAGCAGTCCATCCAGGACGAGCCGCAGCGCGCCGCGGCCATCCAGGCCCTGGAGCACGTGGTAGCCATCCCCGTATTCCCCGCCCTGGGCAACAGCGACCTGGCGCTGCGCATGGCCATCCAGGAAGTGGAACTGGGCCACTCTACGCCCCAGGCCAGCCTGGAGAAGGCCAAGGCTTCTGTGGACAAGAGCATCGCCGAGCAGGCTCAAGATCAATAAAGACCTTGCCTGGATCGATAGCCAAAGCGGCCCCCGCATGCATGCATGCGGGGGCCGCCGGTTTGCGGGGTCTGGATCGGGCGCCAGGCCTATCTTCTCATTGCTCCCCGTATTGTTGGACCAGGAACCGCGCCGCCAGCGCCGGGCCGTCCCATTGAGCGACCTGCGTGGCATATTCACGCGCCTTGTGTTGGGCCGCCTCGTCGTGCAACAGCCTGTCTATCGCCGCCAGAAGGCGCGGCGCACTGGCCTTGCGTTTGGGGATGCGGATGGCGAAGCCCTGGCGTACCAGGCAATCCAGGTTGGCGTCCTGTTCGGGCTGCATGCCGATTCCCACCACCGGTTTTCCGGCCAGTGCGGCGGTCATGACCGTGCCGATCCCGCCGTGGATAACCGAGATGTCGGCCATGGGGTTGACCAGGTGGGCGGGCAGCCAGCCGGTGACGACCACGTTGTCGGGCAGCGTCACGCCAAGCCCGGCGATGTGATCCCGGACAGGGGCGATCACCCGGTAGGGCGCGCCGGCAAAGCCCTGCAGGAGGCGGGCGATGATCTCGGGCGTGCCCGAGGAGCCCATGGCAAAGTAGACCAGGGGCCGGTCGTGCGGGGCGCCGGCGACCTCGGGGGGAATGGGGAAGTCTTCTCGGGCGATCAGTGGCCCGATAAAATGATGGTGCGGCGGCGCCTGGATATTCCCGCAAAAGCCGGGTGGCTCGGCCACCAGGGTCTCGTCGCCTCGCCAGAAGTCGAACAGGCTGGGGAAAGGGGCTGCGCCGTAGCGTTTTGCCACGCGGTTGACGGGATTCAACAGGGTCAGCGCCCCATACAGTGAGGCCGCCCGGCAGATGAACTGCCTGGCCAGCGATTCAAGCGGCGGCCACAGGCCGGGTGGAATCATGCCCATGCCCGTCTCGGCCAGCCAGGTAGATTGGATGACCCACACCAGCGGGATAGAGCCAATGCGCGCGGACAGGGGCACGGTCAGGCTGAACCCGGTGATTACTGCTGCGGGGTGGAGCTGGTCGTAGAGGGCCAGCTCGCTGTGCACGCGCTCGGCCACTTCCTCTTTGTTAAACACTACGCCCAATTTCTCTCCCTTGTCCACCTGGTAGATATGCTCGATCTTCTCCGGGGTCAGCTCGGGCTTCAGGCGATGGACTGCAAAGCCGGCCTCGGTGATCAGGTGTTCGAAGGCGCCTCCGTAGGTGAGGAAAGCGCAGGATATTGTCTCCTGGCAGGCGCGGGCGATGGACAGCATGCGCGTCGTTTCTGCCAGGTTATAGGCCGCCGGGGCAAAGAGCAGGGGCTTCATGCGTTTTTCAATCCTTTCAAGATGAACGCCCCGCCCAGGCGCAGTTGTTCTTCGACCTGCATGCTGTCGGGGTCATAGGCCCACAGCAGCAAGGTGCCTTCCAGAGAGGCTCCAATGGCCAGGGCAGTCTGGTGCGGGGAGATGCCGGAAGTAAATTCGCCGCTGTCGATGCCCCGCTGCAGGATCGGCTCCACAATGGCCACGAATGAGCGCAGGTGGGCGCGCATTACCTCGCGTACTACCTGGTTGCGGAAGGCCAGGGCGTAGAGCTCGTAGATGATGGGCGTGACTTTTAACATCAGGCGCATGTCGGCAATGAACATCTCGATGAAATTCGACAGGCATTGGCCGGCCGGCAGGTCTGCACAGGACAGGCTTTGCAGCTTGCGCAGCTCGCCGCCGAACAGCAGATGGGCGATGGCGATGACGATTTCGTCTTTGCTTTTGAAGTACCAGTACAACAGCCCTTTGCTCAACCCGGCCTCGGCTGCCACGTCATCCATGCGGGCATTGGCGAAACCCTGGCGGGCGAAGACCTTGATGGCCGATTCGAGGATCTGGGCTCGACGCTCTTCACTGACATCTGGGCGTGGGGACATACATAAACTCTCCGGGAATATTTGACTGACTGGTCAGTTTATAACCTGGAATCCAGCCTGTGTCAAGAGGGTTTTTCGACCGGGCGTCCGGACAGGATGGCTATTGGTTACCTTGGTGGGCGGTGCGGGTCAGGACAGGGCTTTCTCCATCCGCACCAGGGTCAACACCGTGGGGCCGATGGGTTCGGTGATCTCGGTGATAGATACGTACCCTAAGTTGTGATAGAAATCCACCGCGGCCAGGTTGGCCAGGAGGAACAGGCGCTTGATCCCCTGCTGTTGCGCCATTTTCTCGACGTGCTGCATCAGGGCCGTACCGATGCCCTGTTTGTGGCAGTCTACGCGCACGAACACGTTGCGTACGCGATCCCCCTGCAGGCTGGCCGTGCCGGCGATTTCCCCTGCCAGCAGGGCGACATAGATGGCGCCCTGCCGGGCGTACTGCCGCAGGCGCTCCGGGGTGTAGCCGTGCGCCAGCGCGTTGACGGCCACCGTCCCGTAATCGCGGGCGTTGATCTGCCAGAGGTCGGCGAGGATCAGCCGGCTGACGTCTGGTGCGTCTTCGTCGGTGAAGCGCCGGATCGAGATGCCTGCACTGGCTTGCATGTTCACCTCACAAAGATCTATGCCGGCGGTTCTGCCGGGGCGCGCCGCCGTATGGGATTGGCCGTTTGGGTACTGTATGGGGATTATAGCACGGCGGGCCGGCCGGGAAGCTGCGCCGGTCTGGGGCGTATTCAGACCCGGGCCGGATGCGCACGGGCGGGTTTTCCATATACTGGAAAGCTGAACACGACCCATCTTGCTCGAAAAGGATATCCCAATTGTATGGCGTTCTCCCTGGCTCGTAAACTTCATCGAAATGCTGCCGGAACCTGGCGTTGGTTGGCCTGGCTGTTCGGTGTGTGCATTGTGGCCTGTTCCCTGGGCGGCTGCCGTGCGGGGCCGTCCGTGCAGGCGGGGGACCTGGCGTCTTTGACGGCGGCGTTGGAGGCGCGCCTGCCCGGTCTGCTGGCGCGCTACTCCGTGCCCGGGGCCAGCCTGGCCCTGGTCGTGGACGGTGAGCTGGCCTGGTCCCGCGGTTTCGGGTGGGCCGACCCGGGGCAGGACATCCCGGCTGGGCCGGAGACGGTCTACCAGGTGGCCTCGATCTCCAAACCGGTCACTGCCTGGGGGGTGATGCGCCTGGTTGCAGAAGGCCAGCTCGACCTGGACGCCCCGGCCGGCCGTTATCTCACCCGGTGGGCGCTGCCGCCTTCGCCCTACGATCCGCAAGCAGTGACGCTGCGCCGCCTGCTCAGCCATAGCGCCGGGCTGTCCGTGCACGGTTATCCCGGCCTGCCCCCCGGCCAGGCCCTGCCTTCCCTGGAGGAATCGCTTTCCGGGGCCGGTGGGGCGGCCTACGCCGTGCAGCCGGTGGCCCCGGCAGGGCAGCAGTTCAGCTACTCGGGTGGGGGCTATACCCTGCTGCAGCTGATCGTGGAAGAGGTCTCCGGGCAGGACTTCGCCGCCTGGATGCAGGCCGAGGTGCTGGGCCCGCTGGGGTTGCAGCATTCCAGCTTCCAGTGGCGCGCTGACCTGCGCCCGGCGACCGCCGTGGGCCACGATCGCCGGGGGCGGGCTTTGCCCAATTACCTGTTCACCGAAAAAGCGGCCGCCGGGCTGTACACCACGGCGGAAGACCTGGCCCGCTTCGGCGCGGCGGCCTTGCCCGGCGCGCAGGGGCAGCCCGCCGGCCGGGGCGTCCTGTCGCCCTCCGCTGTGGCGGCCCTGTTGGCCCCGGCGGCGGCCATGCCGCCCGGTTCGGTGGAGACCTACCTGAGTGGGATGGATGCCTACGGCCTGGGCTACTTCATCGAGACCTTGCCCGACGGCAGCCGGTGGGTCAGCCACAACGGGGGCAACCGGGGCTGGCGCTCGCTGCTGGTTCTGGCTCCCGAACGGCGCGCCGTCCTCGTGGTGCTGACCAACGGGGATGGTGGGGACGTGATCGCCGGCGAGGCCACAGCCCTGTGGGCCGAATGGTTGGGCTGTGGTCTCCCCAGGCGTTTACAGCGCGCCCAAAGCATTGCCACAGTTGTGCTCGCTGCCGGCTCTTTGCTGTTGATGGGCTGGGTTTTGTGGATAAATCGCTTTGCCCGTGACCTGGCCCGGGGCAAGCGCCGTTTCTCCCGGCGCCTGGGCTGGAAAGGGGGGCTGCGCCTCTTGCTGGCCGTGCTCCTGGCCGGGCTGTGGTGGGCCGGCGGGCGCCAGCTGGTCGAGGCCTTGCTTCCCCGGCTGGTGGCAGGGGTGGAATGGGTGTTTCTGCTGTGGACCGTGGCCCTGGCTCTCGGCGCCCTGGCGGCGCCGCACCAGGCGCGGGGTGTTTAGGGGT